>JAISIU010000118.1 GCA_031261885.1 Bifidobacteriaceae bacterium | reverse complement strand
TGTGGCCGGCAGTTTCTTGCCGCGGAAGGCGTCGCGGGTGGCCGCCACCCGCACGAGGATCGAGGCGGCCGCGCGCGGTTTGCGCCATTTGGCCGTCACCTGGTTGAGGCCGTGGCTGGACAGCTTGAAGCTCTTCACGATCGAGCCGGGCCAGTTCGGCGTCGGTGTGGCCGAGAGCTTCTTCGACGTGACCTTTTTCGCACCGATCTGTGCCGTGACGGTGACGTAGTATTTCTTGCCGTTCTTCAGCTTCTTGAGTTTGGCCTGGGTGCGCTTCGTCGTCACCCGTTTCTTGCCCTTCATGGACTTCTTCAGGGCGTAGGCCACCTGGTATTTCGTGGCGCCCGCCACTTTGCCCCACGTCACGGTGATCATTTTCGTGGCGGGCATGATCTTCGGTTTGGGTTTGGACTTCGCCGCCACGTGGCCGATGCCGGCACGCGGTTGGGCGGAGAGGCGGCGGTCCGGTGTCGTGGCCGTTTTCGCTTGGCCGGGGTGTCCGATGTCGGCGCTCACCCGGGGGTTCGCGGGAAGACTGAGTGGGGTGGTCGCCCGGGCGGGGGCGGCGGCGAGTCCGGCGACGAGTAATGCCGAGGCGCTGAGGGTGGACAGGGTGGACGTGAGGAAGGCCCTGGGGTCAGGCCGGGCTGCCTTGGTCATGCGGCAACGATAACGCACTATTTCGCTTACAGTGAACATGAGTTTCTTCACCTGGACCGTCAGGTTCGGGCACTATCGTTGCCCCGATGCGGCGATTTCAGCGATTCGTGGCGGCGGGTGTCGGTATGACGCTCGCCGTGGGCCTCGCTGCCATCTCGTTCACGACCGGCGATGCCCCGGCCGGCGCGGCCCCTGGCCACGGGACCCCGGCGCCCAGCGGGCAGGCCGCCTCGGGCGCCACGGCCAAGAAGGGCGGGACCCCGTCCCAGAAGGCCAAGGACAAGTCCACCGGTTCGGCGGGCAAACTGCCGCTCGGCCGCATGTTGCCGGCACTGGCCGGGCCGCGCGTCGCGAGTGTGACCGGCAACCACCGCATCGTGCTGACCTGGCCCCACGTCATCGGCGGTGTGAAGTACCGCGTCAAGTACGCCAAGACGAAGTCGCTGAAACACGCGAAGGCGCGCACGGTCCGCGGCGAGTCCGCCACGCTCACCCGGCTCAAGAATGGCAAGCGCTACTACGTCAAGGTCGTGACGCTGCGCGGCCGGCTGCACTCGGCGCCGCGGTGGCTGCGTGTCACCCCCAGCGCCGCCGCTCCGAGCCGGCCGCACGGTGTGGCCGCGAGGGGCACGGGAGCTCAGGACCAGATTCGCGTCACGTGGCGCCGGCCGGCGCGCACCGGCTCGGTTCAGATCTGGGTGGCCGCCAATCGGCGCGCCTTCACGGAAAAGGTGCCTCAGGACATGCTGCTGAAGGTCACGGGTCTTTCACCGAAAGCCATCAGCCGCGTCATCACGCTGCCGTCCGGCCTGGCCGCGAAGGTCGGTTCGCGCAGCGGCAACCCGATGTACGTCCGGGTCTATTTCTCCAACGGCGGTCGGACGTCCACCGAGAACGCGGTCGTGGCCTGGGCCACGCCGCCCGCGCCCAGAGGAGGTGCCAGCCTGCGCGTCGCGACTTACAACATCCGCAACGTCGCGGCCTCCCTCGGCGACGTCGGCAACACGTGGGAGGACCGGCGCGGCCGCGTCGCGAACGACATCATCGCCTCGGGCGCCGCGCTCGTCGGCGTCCAGGAGTGCGCCCGCACCCCGCTGGCCTCGGGCGTGACACAGTGCGCCGACTTGGTGGACCAGCTTCGGGCCAAGGGCAGCCGGCTCACGCTCGGCGTGCCGGACGGCGACGTCCACGCGATCGCCGTCGACGGCCGGGGCTACACCACCAGGCTGCTCTACGACCCAACCGTCCTCGACCGGCTCGCGGGCGGCCTCCAGCCGCAGCGGGAGCTCGCGGCCCCCGGCACGCCGTGGCTCGACGAGACCGGCGCCACGGAGACCGACCGCACCATCGAATGGGGCCGCTTCCGGGTCCGGGCCACGGGCCAGGTCTTCGTCGCGCTGTCGATCCATCTCCAGTCCGGCTCCTATCCCGCCGCTATCCAGATCCGTCAGGCCGCGATCGCCGGCATCGACACCTTCGCCCGCAACACGGCGGCCGGCGCGCCGGCCGTCATCCTCGGCGATTTCAACTCGAGCCCCGTGACCGTCAACTATCCGGCCAATGACCAGCAGACCTACCTGGTCCGGGCCGGGTGGACGTCGGCCGCGGCCACGGTCAACCGCGACGTCCGGTGGGACACGATCAACACGATCCAGAACGGCATCTACCCGTCGCGGCCCTCCACCTCGACGATCAACGTCGGCAGCCGGCAGGACGGCATCTACACGCTCGGCCTGGGCGGGGCCCACGGCTTCGCCGTCCAGGCCATCCTGAACGCCGATGGCACGTTCGCCCAGGGCTACGAGGGATCCGACCACCAGCTCGTGCGCGCGGACCTGCCGCTCTGAGCGCAGGCCCCAGTGGCCTACCATCGTGCTGTGAACGAACTACCCGGAGATCCGATAACGGCCGTGCCGGCGTCGGACGACCCGGACGAGATTTTCGACCATTTCGAGGCCTGGGCCGCCTCACGCGGCTACGAGCTCTACCCGGCCCAGGCCGAGGCCGCCATCGCGATCGCCTCCGGCGAGCACGTCATCCTCGGCACGCCGACGGGCTCGGGCAAATCCCTCGTCGCGGTCGCGGCCCACA
Organism: Bifidobacteriaceae bacterium; assembly: GCA_031261885.1. Taxonomy (GTDB): domain Bacteria; phylum Actinomycetota; class Actinomycetes; order Actinomycetales; family WQXJ01; genus JAISIU01. Next base: position 3,240 of record JAISIU010000118.1, on the reverse strand, counting down.
TGGCGGCGCTGGCCCGCGGCCAGCGCACGTTCTACACGGCGCCGATCAAGGCGCTCGTCTCGGAGAAGTTCTTCTCCCTCGTCGACATCTTCGGAGCCGACAAGGTCGGCATGATGACGGGCGACATCGCCGTCAACGCGCAGGCGCCGATCATCGCCTGCACGGCGGAGATCGTCGCGAACATCGCGCTGCGCCGCGGCGACGAGTCCGGCATCGGCCAGGTCGTCATGGACGAGTTCCACTTCTACTCCGACCCCCAGCGCGGCTGGGCCTGGCAGGTGCCGCTGCTCGCCCTGAAGCGCGCCCAGTTCGTCCTCATGTCCGCCACCCTCGGCGACGTCAGCTTCTTCGTGAAGGACCTGGAGAAGCGCACGGGCGTCCCGGTCAGCTACATCGCCGGGGCCGAGCGTCCCGTCCCCCTCAGCTATACCTACTCGCTGACGCCGCTGCCCGAGCTGCTGCGCGGCCTCGTCGAGGCCGGCCGCACGCCCGCCTATGTCGTGCATTTCACGCAGAACTCCGCCGTCGACACGGCCCAGCAGCTGCTGTCCTCCGCGATCGTCTCGAAGGAGCGCAAGGCCCAGATCGCGGACGCCATCGGCGACTTCCAGTTCTCCACCGGGTTCGGCCCCACGCTCTCGAAACTGCTCAGGGCCGGCATCGGCGTCCACCACGCCGGGCTCCTGCCGAAGTACCGCCGGCTCGTCGAACGGCTGACCCAGGCCGGGCTCATCGAAATCGTCTGCGGCACGGACACGCTCGGCGTCGGCATCAACGTGCCGATCCACACGGTCGTCATGACCTCGCTCGTCAAGTACGACGGCCGCCGCATGCGCCGCCTCACGGCCCGTGAGTTCCACCAGATCGCCGGCCGCGCCGGCCGTGCCGGGTACGACACCGAGGGCGACGTCATCGTCCAGGCCCCCGAACACGTCATCGAGAACCACAAGGCCCAGGAGAAGGCCGCGGCCAATCCCACCAAGAAGCGCAAGGCCGTGACGAAGAAGGCGCCGCCCGGCGAGGTCTCGTGGACGGACAAGACTTTCGAGAAACTGTGCGACGCCGCCCCCGAACCGCTGACCAGCCGGTTCCGCGTGACGACGGGCATGGTGCTGGAGCTCCTGGCCCGCGACGGCGACCCGGTCGCCATCGGCCACGACCTGTTGACGAACAACCACGAACCGCCCAGGGCGCGCAACCCGTACGTGAGGACCGCCTGCCGCATCTGCCGCTCGCTGAAGGACGGCGGCGTCATCGTGCACGATGGCGCCCATCACCGGCCGCCGCGCGTCCACCTGACGCTCGAATTGCCCGAGGATTTCGCGCTGAACCAGCCGCTCTCGATGTTCGCGCTCGCGGCCCTCGACCTGCTCGACCGCGACGCGGAGACCTACGCGCTCGATGTCGTGTCGGTCTTCGAGGCGACGCTGCAAGGCCCCAGGCCGTTGCTCTACGCCCAGGAGAAGGCCGCGAAGGCCGCGGCCGTGGCCGCGATGAAGGCGGAGGGTGTCGAGTACCTGGAACGCATGAACCGGCTCGACCAGATCACGTGGCCCCAGCCGCTGGCCGAGGAGCTCGCGGCCGCGTTGAAGATTTACGCCACGACCAACCCGTGGGTGCTCGGCTTCCAGCTGGAGCCCAAGAGCGTGGTGCGCGAGATGCGCGAACAGGCCATGACGTTCAACGAGCTGGTCTCCCGCTACCAGGTCCAACGCTCCGAGGGCGTGGTCCTTCGCTATCTGACGGATGCCTACCGCACGCTGCGCGACTCGCTGCCGCCGGCGGCCGCCACCGAGGAGCTGGAGGACATCACGGATTGGCTGGGCGACCTCGTGCGCGGCGTCGACAACTCGCTGCTCGACGAGTGGGAGCGGATCGCCCGGACCGCCGCCGGCGCCTGACCGCCCGGCGCCCTGGGCTGAGGGACGACAGCGGGGCCGTCCCCGGCCCGGCACTCGCTTGGCGCCAGGTGGGAACGGCCCCGCTGTGACTGTGACACACCCGGTGGCGCCGCGACAGGACCACTGCGGCGCCGGCCCGGGGCGTGTCAGGCCATGTGGCTCACTTGCCGGCCTTGGCCTGGGCGGCCGCGGCCTTGTTGGCCTTCTGCTCGGCCTCGCGCGCCGCCTTGGACGGCATGCCCGGGACGAGCACGGCGCGGCCCAGGACCTTGCCCGTGATGAGGTTCTGGTAGGCCTCGACGCCGTCCTCGAGGGACCACGGCGTGGTGTGGATCTTGATGTAGCCGCGCTGGGCGAGGGCGACGACCTCGTAGAGGTCGCGCCGGGTGCCCCAGTACGGGGAGAAGACCTGGCACTCGTAGGGCACGACGCCGAAGCCGACCTTCGCGACGCCGCCGCCGATGCCGACGATGTTCCAGTCGCCGCGGACCTTGCACATCTGGGCGCCGAGGTCGACGGACGGCTGCACGCCGACGAAGTCGAAGACGACGTCCGCGCCCTGGCCCTTGGTGATGTCCTTGACGGCCTTGACGGCGTCCTGGTCGGAGTTGAACACGAAGTCCGCGCCGACCTGGCGCGCGAGCTCGAGGGCGGCCGCGGAGGTGTCGAGGGCGATGACGGTGGCCGGGGTCAGGTGCTTGATCAGCTGGATCGCGACGTGGCCGAGGCCGCCGGCGCCGAACACGACGGCGACGGAGTTCGCGGTCAGCTTGGCGCGCGAGTGCTGCAGCGCGTGGTACGGGGTGAGGCCGGCGTCGGTCAGGGGTGCGGCCGTGACGGGGTCGAGGTCGCCGATCGGGATGCAGTAGCGGCCGCGGTCGACGAGCATGTACTCGGCGGCGCCGCCGTCGTGGCCGAGCCCGGGAGGCGTGATGTTCAGCCGGGTGGCGTTGTAGCAGTAGTTCTCGTAGCCCTCGGCGCACATCTCGCAGCGGCCGCAGCCCCACGGGCCGTAGACCATGACGTTCTCACCCATGCGGACCAGGTTGCGGGCGCCTTCGCCGGCGTCGATCACGGTGCCGACGCATTCGTGGCCAAGGGTCATCGGCAGCTGCATGCCGAGATCCTTGCCGAGGCCGTTCATCACGGCGACGTCCGAGTGGCAGAGGCCCGCCGCTGTCATCTTGAGCAGGACCTGGCCCGCGCCGGGCGTGGGATCCGGGATGTCCCTCAGCTCGAGCGTGCCTTTCCAATCCATCAGCTGGACTGCCTTCATTACGCATGACCTCCTTCGGCCATCGGGGGCTCCTGACCCCCTGTTGTGCGGACAGGTTCCATC
>JAISIU010000096.1 GCA_031261885.1 Bifidobacteriaceae bacterium | reverse complement strand
CCCCACGGGCTCACCGGGCTGCGACCACCGGAGCTCTTGCCCTCGCCGCCACCGAGCGGGTGGTCGACCGGGTTCATCGCGACGCCGCGGACGTGCGGACGCTTGCCCTTCCAGCGCATGCGGCCGGCCTTGCCCCAGTTGATGTTCGACTGGTCAGCATTGCCGACCGCGCCGATCGTGGCGCGGCAGCGGAGGTCGACGTTGCGGATCTCACCGGACGGAAGACGCAGCTGGGCGAACTTCCCCTCCTTCGCCACCAACTGGACGGATGTCCCGGCCGACCGCGCCATCTTGGCACCGCCCCCCGGACGCATCTCGACCGCGTGGATGACGGTGCCGAGCGGGATGTTGCGCATGGGCAAGTTATTGCCCGGCTTGATGTCCGCACCAGGACCCGATTCGATCCGGTCGCCCTGGTTCAGGCCACCCGGCGCGAGGATGTACCGCTTGGCGCCGTCCGCATAGTGCAGCAGCGCGATGCGGGCCGTCCGGTTCGGGTCGTATTCGATGTGCGCGACAACGGCGGGGATCCCGTCCTTGTCGTTCCGCCGAAAGTCGATGAGGCGGTATGCCCGCTTGTGGCCGCCGCCACGATGACGCGACGTCACACGACCGTTCGAGTTACGGCCACCGCTCTTGGTCAGCGGGCGGATCAGCGACTTCTCCGGCTGGGACCGAGTGATCTCAGCGAAGTCGGAGACACTCGAACCGCGCCTGCCCGGCGTGGTTGGAGAGTACTTACGGATTGGCATTGCCTATTGTCCTTCCCACCCGGTCAGCTCAGCGGATTGCCGAAGATGTCGATGGTGCCCTGGCTCAGCGTGACGATGGCCCGTTTGGTCGCGTTGCGGTGGCCGATGCCGTACCGCGTGCGCCGGGCCTTGCCCTGGCGGTTGATCGTGTTGACCGACGCGACCTTCACGCCGTCGAAGATCTTCTCGATCGCGATCCGAACCTCGGTCTTGGACGCGCGGCGATCCACCAGGAAGGTGTACTTCCCATGGTCGATCAGCGCGTACGACTTCTCGGACACGACTGGCGCGAAGATGATCTCGTGCGGGTCTTTGCCGATAACGCTCACTTCGCATCCTCCTTCGTGGAGCCGGCCTTGCCGCCGGCGGTCCGGGCGGCAACGAAGGCGTCGAGCGCCTCGGCCGTGAACACGACGTCGTCGCTCACCATCACGTCATAGGTGTTGAGCTGGCCGGGCGAAATCAAGTGCACGCTCGGCAGGTTGCGCAACGACAGCCAGCTGGTACGGTCCGTGTCCTCCAAGACAGCGAGCACATGCGACCGCGTGGTCAACTGCGCGATGGCCTGCTTGGCCGCCTTCGCGGAGGGCGCCTCGCCCTTCACGAATGCCGAGACGACGTGGACACGGCCCGCACGGGCCCGGTCCGAAAGCGCCCCGTTGAGCGCGGCCGTCTTCATCTTCTTGGGCGTCCGCTGCACGTAGCTGCGCGGCTGCGGTCCGTGGACCGTCCCGCCACCGACGAACTGCGGCGCGCGGGTGGAACCCTGACGAGCTCGGCCGGTGCCCTTCTGGCGATACGGCTTCTTGCCGCCGCCGGACACCAGGCCGCGCGTCTTCGTGGCGTGCGTGCCCTGACGGGCTGCCGCCAGCTGAGCGACGACCACCTGGTGGATCAGTGGAACATTGGTCTGGACGTCGAACACCTCTTCGGGGAGTTCGGCCTTACCGGCCTTCTTCCCGGCCGGGTCCATCACGTCAAGGACGATTGACGCCATCGCCTTATGCCCCCTTCACGGCGGTACGGACAAGAACAACGCCGCCACGCGGTCCGGGAACAGCGCCCTTGATGAGCAACAATCCCTTCTCGGCGTCGACGGCGTGGACGAGGAGATTCTGGGTGGTGTGACGCACATGGCCCATGTGGCCGGCCATCCGCATGCCGCGGAAGACGCGACCCGGAGTGGCGCAAGCACCAATCGAACCAGGCTTGCGGTGGTTGCGGTGCGCGCCGTGGGAAGAGCTCACGCCCTGGAAACCGTGGCGCTTGATCACGCCCGCGAAACCCTTGCCCTTCGTGGTACCGGTAACGTCAACCGACGCACCAGCCGCGAACGTGTCGGCGCCAAGCTCCTGGCCGAGTTCATAACTCGAGGCGTCAGCCGTCCGGATTTCGGCGAGGTGGCGGCGCGGGTTCACGCCAGCCTTCTGGAAATGCCCGGCCAGCGGCTTGGTCACCTTACGCGGGTCGATCTCACCATAGGCCAGCTGGACGGCCGCATAGTGGTCCGTCTCGGCGGTGCGGACCTGAGTCACCACGTTGGTGCCCACCTCCACAACCGTCAGCGGCACGACGCGACCCTGGTCATCCCAGGTCTGGGTCATGCCCACCTTCGTGCCGAGCAGGGCCTTGACGGTCCTCCCCGGCTCAGTCAGCGTTGTCATGCTTCTCAATCCGTCCCTACCGCGATCCGGTTACAGCTTGATCTCAATGTTGACGTCGGCCGGCAGGTCGAGTCGCATCAGAGAGTCGACCGCCTTCGGAGTGGGGTCGATGATGTCGATGAGCCGCTTGTGCGTGCGCATCTCGAACTGCTCGCGAGAGTCCTTGTACTTGTGCGGCGAACGGATGACGCAATAGACGTTCTTCTCCGTGGGCAGCGGCACTGGGCCAACCACCTTCGCGCCGGCCCGGCTCACGGTGTCGACGATCTTGCGCGCCGAAGAGTCGATGACCTCGTGGTCATAGGACTTCAGGCGAATTCTTATCTTCTGTCCCGCCATGGCGTCGCTAACGCAGCCTTTCCGCTGTAGTTGTCCTGGTCACACCGCGTCACGTGCTCGGGCGTGTCGCCCTCGCAAGAGACGCACCACCGCAGGCGCTCCTCACGGAGCACGTGTTGGTGGGTTGGCGCGCGGCTGAGCCTCAAGGCCCTTGCCGCGCTCGGGGCGTACCCGGCCGAGCCGAGCACATCCGTCCGCGGGCGCCCCCGCCGCCCAGCCTCAGAGAGGCCAAACCCGGCGTTGGCACCGAGGGTCTACCGTACATGGCCGGAGCGAAGATTTCAAACTGAGCGTTCCCCGTCCGGCGTTTGGTCCGACATCGGACCTCTGATCGCGATATAAGAGGGGGGCGCGCCCCCCACCGGGGGCGGCCCCCCCAAACACCCAGAACCCCCCCCCCCGGCGCAGGCGGTGCCAGTTTTATAATTATTTAAAGAACCCACCCC
>JAISIU010000017.1 GCA_031261885.1 Bifidobacteriaceae bacterium | reverse complement strand
GATCTTGTAGGCGCCGGCCGGGATCACGAGCCGCTCGCCGGGGAACTCGGCGCCGAGCGCCGCGCGCCGGCGCGCGCCGGGCCCCGAGCTGGGCAGCGGCTCCGTGGAACCGGCTGGGGGCTCGGCCCACTGGCCGGCGATGAATTCGCGGAAGGCGTCGGATTTCGGCTTGACGGACCGGTTGGTGCCGCGCTGCTCAAGAGGTTGCTCGCTCATGGCCCAATGTTCCCACCCCTGAGAAACCTGGTGGAACTCCTGGTCACATCCGAGCCGCGGATGCGACCGTCTGGGCCGGAAAGTTCGGTGCGGGAGGGTTAGGCCGCGGCGGGCGCGAGGCGGCCGCCCATCGCCGGCCCGCGGCCCGGACGGCGGGCCGAGGCCGTGGCCAGAGCCGGAGCCGGGCGGAGCGCCACGAGGTCGGAGGCGCGGGCGCGGCGGTGCCGCGCCGTCGCCAGCACGGCCAGGACCAGGCCGCCCACGAGCCACAGCGCCATCGCGGCGATGCCGCTACCGACGCCCCCGGCGCCGGCGGAGACCACGCCGAGCAGCGCGCCGCGCGCCTGGCCCAGGGCCAGGAAGTCGGCGGCGGAGCGCAGCGCGGCCGGCGAGGTCGAGACCACGCCCGCGGCCAGCGACAGCACGGCGAGCAGCAGCGAGACGACGCGCCCCGTGTTGCCGAGCCACGCGATGAACCCCTGGTGCACGGCGAGGAAGCACAGCGAGACGAGCGCGCCGAGCCCGGCGCAGGCGAACCACCCGCCCACGCCCACACCGACGGCGGCGGCCAGGATCAGCCCACAGGCCACGCCCGTGACGACGGAGACGGCGGCGGGCGCGGCCAGCGCGCGCAGCGTCAGCCGGACCGAGCCGCGCGTCGAGGCCAGCGCGCCGCGCGGCACCTGGCGGAACACGAGGGTCAGGGCCAGCGCCCCGAGCCACAGCGCGATGACGCAGAACAGCGGCGCATAGGAATTGCCGGAGCCGCCCTCGGAGAGGATCGGCAGCGCGACGGGCTCGGCCACGACGGAGGCGAGCTTGGCGGCCTGATCGCTCGTGTAGGTCGGCACCTGCGCCACGCCGGCCTTCAGCCCGGAGGCCAGCTGCGTGGCCCCGGAACCCAGCTGGCCGACGCCCGTGGACAGGGAGTCGGCGCCGGACTTGAGCGAGCCGGCCCCGCTGGCCAGTTGGTCGACGCCGCCGGACACCTGGGAGGCGCCGGACGCGAGCGTGCCGGCGCCGGAGGCGACCTGGTTCACGCCGGAGGACAGGGACTTCGCGCCGGTCGCGAGCGTGCCGGAGCCCTTCGACAGTTTCTGGACGCCGCCGGACAGCGACTTCGCGCCGGTCGCGAGCTGGGCCGTCGACGTTTGGAGCGTCCCCATGCCGGTCGAGACGGCCGCCACGCCCGTGGACAGCGTGGCCGCACCCGTCTTCAGCTGGCCCATGCCGCCCGACAGCGTGGCCGCCCCGGAGGACACGCCCGCCGCGCCGGTCTTGAGCTGGCCCATGCCCGTGGACAGCTGGGAGGCGGCGGCGGACAGGCTCGTGGCCCCGCTGGACACCTGCTGGGTGCCGGCCGCCAGCGTCTTGGCGCCGGACACGAGCTGGTCGAGCGCGTCGTTGCCGGAGCTGACGGCCTGGACCGAATCGCTGGCCTCGGTGGTGCCGTCCTTGAGGCCGTCCGCGACGGTCCCGAGGGTCGCGGCGGCCTTGGCCAGCCCCGTGCACGTCGCGGCCGGGACCTGGCCGCCGGCGCAGGCGTCGGCCAGCGAATCCGCCAGGTCCGTGAGCTGGGTGGACACCTGGCCCACCGTGTCGGTGGCCGCGCCGAGCCCGGCCACGGCCTTGTTCAGCAGCGAGGCGGCCGGCAGCGCCGCCTGGTAGGCCTTCAGACCGTCGTACAGCTGCCCGGCGCCCGTGGCCGCGTCACCGGCGCCACTCGCCAGTTGAGACGCCCCAGAGGCCAGCTCAGAGGCTCCAGAGGCGGCGGAGGCCACACCCGTCGACAGCGTCGACGCCCCGGAAGCCAGCGTCCCGGCCCCCGTCGCGGCGGAGGCCACACCCGTCGACAGCGTCGACGCCCCGGAAGCCAGCGCCGGCGCCTGGGCGGCCGAGGCCTTGACGCCCTTGGCCAGCGCCTGAGTGCCCGAGGCCAGCGCCTTCGCGCCGGCCGCGGTCTTCTTCAGCCCGGAGTGCAACGTCCCGGCCCCGCCCGCCAGGGTCTTGGCGCCGGTCCCGGCCTGGGAGGCCCCGGTCGCGAGCGTCCCGGCCCCGCTGGCCACCTGGCCGGCCCCGCTGGCCGCCGCCGCGGCCCCGGAGGCCAGCTGCCCGGCCCCGGAAGCGAGCTTCGTGGCCCCGGTCCCGGCCTGCGTGGCCCCGGAGGCCAGCTGTCCGGAGGCCGTGACGGCCTGCCCCAGCTGCGTGCCGACGCTGCCGAACCCGCCCAGCACTTGGTCGACATACGACCCGGTCAGGGTCGCGGAGACGAGTTGGGTGGCCTCGGCCGTCACGAGCTGGGTCAGCGCCTGGTCGAGCGCCTGGCCGTTCTTCGGCGTCGCCACCTGGACCGTGGCCCGCTGGGCCGCCGCCGCGTCGCCGCCGGCGAAGCTCGTCGCCTTGGCCGAGAAGTCCTTCGGGATCGTCACGACCGCGCCGTACGTCCCGTCCTTCAGCCCGGCCTTGGCGCTCTGCGCCGTCGTGATCTCCCACGCGTACGTGTCGCTGGACGCCTCATTGGCCTTCGCGACGGACGTGTCGAGGCTCGGCGCCCGGCCGGAGACGAGCGAGGCGGCCAGCTCGCGCCCGAGCGGCAGGTTCTTGCCCTGGACGGTGGCGCCCTGGTCCTCGTTCACGATCGCGGCCTTCACGGTGTTCAGCCGGCCGGCCGGGTTGTTCAGCGCGGCCTCCAGCGTCACGAGCGTGAGCGCCGGCAGCACGATGACGGCCACCAGGTGCCAGGTTTTCCACGTGCGGTTTCTCATGCGAGCACCCTTTTCTTGGAATCGTCCGATGACGTGTGGTGGGCCGGGCCGGAAGCGTCCGATGCCGAGCGGCCGGTCTTGCGGGCGGCGCCTGGCGAGGTCACTCCCGCCGTGCCGTCGGGGTCCCCGGCGGCGGGGGCCAGTTCGAGCACGCGGGCCGGGCCGTCGAGCAGCGCCTCGGCCTCGCCGAGCGCCGCGGCGTCGCCGACGGCGCCGAGCACCACGGCCACGCCCCGGGCGCCGGCCGCGGCCAACTCGCGCCGCACCCGGCCGCGCAGCCCGGAGTCGGCCAGCGTTTCGGTGTGGTCGAGCGCGATCAGCCCGACGCCATCGTGCACGGCCCCCTCCACGGCCTCCGCCGTGGCGCCGTCCAGCTGGGCCGCGTCGAGGTAGGCGGCGCGCCGCCTGACCTTCGAGGCCCGTTCCGGCAGCACGAGGCCCAGAGTCTTGAGGTCGCCGGCGTCCGTCGCGAGCCGCCCGGTGGCGGCCAGCAGGAAGGCGCTGACGCCGGCCAGTTCCTGGCCGGCCACGACGAG
>JAISIU010000004.1 GCA_031261885.1 Bifidobacteriaceae bacterium | reverse complement strand
CGGCTGGTGTAACGTCAGACGCAATCGGAAGGGACCGGCCATGCGGAATAATAGGGCCTTGCCGGTCCGATCGCGCGAAGCGGCGTCCGCCTTGTCCGCCCGGCCCGGACCCGCTCATGAGGAGGTATCCGTCAAGTGACCTACGTCATCGCCCAGCCCTGTGTCGACGTGAAAGACAAGGCGTGTGTGGACGAGTGTCCCGTCGATTGCATCTACGAGGGCACGCGCACCGTCTACATCCATCCCGAGGAATGCGTCGACTGCGGGGCGTGCGAGCCGGTCTGCCCCATGGAGGCCATCTTCTACGAGGACGACCTCCCGGCCGAGTGGGCGGACTACGTGAAGGCCGCCACTGACTTCTTCGGTCCGCTCGGATCCCCGGGCGGCGCCACCAAGACGGGGGCCATCGCCTCCGACGCCCCGATGATCACCGCGTTGCCTTCTCAGAAGTGAGGCTTTGAACAATGGGTTTGCACAGCTCTGAACTTCCCGATTTCCCGTGGGACTCGTTGACGCCGTTCAAGAGGCGGGCGGAGGCCCACCCGAACGGCGTGATCGACCTGTCGGTCGGCAGCCCCGTGGATCCGACTCCGGACGTCGTGACCGAGGCGCTGGCCCAGGCCGCGAACGCGCCGGGCTACCCGAAGACCGAGGGCGGCACGCCGCTTCGCACGGCCATCCGCGAGTACTACCGCAAGGTCAGGCACGTGCGGCCGCCGGACCGCGACGGCATCATGCTGACGCTCGGCTCCAAGGAGATGGTGGCGTCGCTGCCCAGCCTGCTCGGGCTGTCCTCGGGCGACGCGGTCGTGATCCCGTCGGTGTGCTACCCCACCTATGAGGTGGGCGCGCTGCTGGCCGGCGCCGCGCCGATCCGCGCGGACCAGGCCCGTGAGCTGTCGCCGGGCACGGCCGGGCAGGTGCGGCTCGTCTGGCTGAACTCGCCGTCCAACCCGACGGGCCGGGTCATGAGCGTGGAGGAGCTGCGCGACGTCGTCCGGTGGGCGCGTGAACGCGGCGTGGTCGTGGCCTCGGACGAATGCTACGAGGCGCTGGCCTGGGAGGAACCGTGGGCGTCCAAGGGCGTCCCGTCGATCCTGGACCCGGCCGTCAACGCCGGGGACACCACGGGCCTGCTCGCGCTCGGTTCGCTGTCCAAGCGGTCGAACGCGGCCGGTTATCGCATGGCTTGGCTGGCGGGCGACCCGAAGCTGATCGGCCCGATCCTCGCGATCCGGCGGCAGATGGGCATGATGATGCCCGGCCCGGTTCAGGCCGCGATGCTGGCGGCGCTCGGCGACGAGCAGCACGTCCAGGCCCAGCGTGAGCGCTACCAGGCGCGTCGCTCCCAGCTGTGGGACGCTTTCACGAAGGCCGGCTACGCCATCGACGATTCCCAGGCGGGCCTGTACCTGTGGGTGCGGGCGGCTGACGGCGGCAAGACCGCGATGGACCTGACGGGCTGGCTGGCGGACCTCGGCATCATCGTGGCGCCGGGCACGTTCTACGGCGACGACTCCCACGTGCGTGTCTCGATCACGGCGTCGGACCTCGCGGTCTCCGAGGCCGCGGCCCGCATCGCCGAGTCCTGAGGCCCGGCGGGACAGGCTTCTCGGTCCGGCCGCGGCCGCGCCCGCTCGGTGTGGGTGAATCCTCAGACCGTGTTCGCATCCGCGAGCCGGTAAAGCTACTGTAAAGACGGCAATAAGGAATGGGCTCGGTTCATTAGAGGAGGAGTTAGCATCGTGGGAGACACGCCTCAGACTGCCCGCTTGGAAATCGCTGACCAGCAAGAAGACCTGCCGTTCGTCGGCTCGACGGCCGGCAACTCCGGCGTCGCCGTGACCTCGCTCCTGAAGGACACCGGCTACGTCACGGTGGACCCGGGCTTCATGAACACGGCCTCGTGCAGCTCTGACATCACGTTCATCGACGGCGACAAGGGCATCCTCAGGTACCGCGGCTACCCGATCGAACAGCTGGCCGAACATTCCAGCTACCTGGAAGTGGCCTACCTGCTGATCCACGGCCACCTGCCCACGGCGGCCGAGTTCGACGCCTTCTCCAGCCGCATCAGCCGCCACATGCTGCTCCAGGAGGACTTCCGCGGCCTGCTCGCCCAGATGCCGCGTTCGGCCCACCCGATGGCCGTGCTCGGCGCCGCGATCCAGACCATGACGGCCTTCTACCCCGAGTCGATCGACCCGATGAACCCGGCCGCCGTCGAACTGGCCGCGGGCCTGCTGCTCGCGAAGATGCCGACCATCATCTCCGCCATCTACCGCCGCGCCTCGGGCTACGCCATGCTCTACCCCAAGAAGGGCGAGGGCTACATCGAGAACTTCGCGCGCATGACCTTCGCGCGGCCCGGCGAGGACCCGGACCTGCCGCCGGCCCTGATCAAGGCCATCGACACGCTGCTGATCCTCCACGCCGACCACGAGCAGAACTGCTCCACCTCGACCGTCAGGATCGTCGGCAGCGCCCACGCCAACCTGTACGCCTCGATCGCGGCCGGCGTGGCCGCCCTGTCCGGCCCGCTGCACGGCGGCGCCAACGAGGCCGTGCTGAACATGCTCGCGGAGATCCGCGATTCGGGCCGCGACGTCAAGACGTTCATGAAGCGCGTCAAGAACAAGGAACCGGGCGTCCGCCTCATGGGGTTCGGCCACCGCGTCTACAAGAACTACGACCCCCGCGCCGCCATCGTGAAAGCGCACGCCCACGAGCTGCTCGACGCCCTCGGCGTCAAGGACGAGCTGCTCGACATCGCGATGGAGGTCGAGGGCATCGCGCTGGCCGACGACTACTTCATCAGCCGCAAGCTCTACCCGAACGTCGATTTCTACACCGGCATCATCTACCGCGCCATGGGCTTCCCGTCCTCGATGTTCACGCCGATGTTCGCCTTCGGCCGCCTGCCCGGCTGGATCGCGCAGTGGCGCGAGATGATGGCGGATCCCCAGACCAAGATCGCGCGGCCGCGCCAAATCTACGTGGGCCCCACGGCACGCGACTACGTGCCGATCGAGGACCGCTGACACCGAGCGTGGAGGCTGATGGCAGTTTGGGGCGCCGATTTCAGCCATAAGTCTCCACGCCGCGAGAACACGGGGGCGCAGGAGCGCCGGAGGCCGCGGGAGCGCGGCCGGCCGGCCTGATGTCAGCGGGCCGTCGCGAGTGTGACCATGACCTGCCCGGCCGGCCACTTGGCGGCGGTGGCGCTCGGGTCGGTGTCCTTGACCCAGGCGGCGTCCGCGCGCGTCCAGGTCCATCCGGCCAGTTCCACGCGGTCCACCTTGAGGTCGCTGGCGGCCGCCACCGCCCAGGCCGCCACGGCCCAGCCGCCCGCCTGCCCGGCGGCTTCGAGCGTGACTTGCCCGGCGGCATCGGCGGCGGTCTGGCTGCCGGTGGCGGCGCTCGTGACGGTCACGGCCGCGAAGGTGCCCAGGTCACGCTTGGCGCGGGTCTTGACGCTCGCCGTGGCCCCGCCCGGCCCGGTGGTCTCCTTCAGCTGGCACGTCAGGGCCGCCGGCGAGTTGCCCGTGAGCGCCGAGGCGAAGCTGCGGGCGGCCGCGACGTGGGCGGCATAGGCGGAGGGGTAGCCGGAGCGCTGCACCTCCTGGGCGGCGGCGCCGATGTCCATCGTCTCGTAGCCGGGGATCTTCGTGAGCGCCGAGTAGAACTTCTTCGTCGCGTGGACCGGGTCCATGATCTGGGCGGCCGTGCCCCAACCCTGTGACGGGCGCTGCTGGAACAGGCCCAGCGAGTCGCGGTCGCCGTAGTCGAGGTTGCGCAGCTTCGATTCCTGCATGGCGGTGGCGAGCGCGATCGTGACGGCCCTGGGCGGCAGGCCGCGCTGCTCGGCGATCCCGGCGATCAGCGCGGCGTTGGCGGTTTGCTCGGGGTCCAGCGTGAACGTGCCGGCGGAGGTCGCGGCCGTGCAATGCGGCGTGATCGGCACTTGGTGCGCGTTGTTCATCCACACGACCACGCCCGTGATCGCGCCGCCGAAGCACAGCACCGCCACGAGGGTGGTGGCCGCGATCCAGGCCGCGCGGTGCCGCCACCGCCGGCGCGCGGCGGGTCGTCTCGCGGGTGCCACGTCAGTCCGATCCCATGTCGCCGGGGCCAGCCCCGTCAGTTCTTGTGCAGCTGGGCGTTCAGCTCGATGCCGTTGCCCCGGCGCGGCAACGCCTCGAGCGCGCCGGTCAGCGAGTTGCGGCGGAACAGCACGCCGGGCCGGCCGGACAGCGCGCGCGCCTTGACGCTGCTGCCGGGCACCAGCGCCGGGTCGCCGTCCGGCCACGGGCCCACGAGCGTCACCTTCGCGCCGGCCGTGATGTAGCAGCCGGCCTCGACCACGCAGTCCGGCCCGAGGGCGATGCCGACGCCGGCGTTCGCGCCGAGCAGCGACCGGGCGCCGATCCGGACGCGTTCCTTGCCGCCGCCGGAGAGCGTGCCCATGATCGAGGCCCCGCCGCCGATGTCGGCGCCGTCCTCGACGACGACTCCCTGGGAGATGCGCCCCTCGACCATCGACGTGCCGAGCGTGCCGGCGTTGTAGTTGACGAACCCGGCGTGCATGACCGTGGTGCCGGGCGCCAGGTGGGCGCCGAGCCGGACCTGGGCGCCGTTCGCGACGCGGACGCCGGTGGGCACCACATAGTCGAGCATGCGCGGGAACTTGTCGACGCCGAGCACGGTGACGGGGCCGCGCCCGGCGGCCACGAGCGCGGCCCGGGTCTGTTCGAACCCGTCGACGGCGCACGGGCCGGCGCTGGTCCACACGACGTTGTTCAGCACGCCGAAGATGCCGTCGAGGTTGAGCTGGTTCGGCTGCACGAGCCGGTGGGACAGGAGGTGGAGCCGCAGGTAGGCGTCGGCGGTGTCCGATGGCGGCTCGTCGAGCCGGGACATCGTGATCCGCCATTCGCGCCTGACCTGGCGTTCGGGGTCCGGGGCCGGGGTGTCGTGGCCGCCGGCCGCCTGTTCGATGGCGGCGGCCTCGCGGTCGCCGCCGGGCGTGGGCGCCTCGCCGAGGCGGGGAGATGGGTACCAGACGTCGAGCACGGCGCCGGATTCGTGAATCGTGGCCAGGCCGGCGCCCCAGGCGTTGCGTTGTTCCATGGGCATCAACCTTATGACCCCAGGCTGGGCGTAGGGTTCGGGACGTGGAACTCGACCTTGCGCTGCCGCCCGCCGAGCTGGCGCTCGCCCTGGTGGACGTGCCCTCCGAGTCGGGCCACGAGGGGGAGCTCGCGGACCTCA
>JAISIU010000307.1 GCA_031261885.1 Bifidobacteriaceae bacterium | reverse complement strand
TTACGAGCCGTGCTGCTACCACTTCGAGTCGAAGTCCAGGACCAACACCGTGCGCCGATGGGAAATCGGGCTCATGGCTAAGCACTGGGGCCAGGCGCTCGGCGCCTATGACCCGTACTACCCGCATCACCGGGCCATTCTGCCGGCTTAGCCCCTGCCGTCCGGCTAAGCGGCCACATCCGTTCGCCGCTCCGGATCCGGCCGCCGTGGCTCGCCGCGCCCGAGCACCAGGCCCACCCAGCGCCGCACCGACTCGGCGTCCAACATGCGCCCGGCCAACGCCCGCCGTGCGGCCGCCCGACGTTCCAGGCCGGCCGCTTCGCCACGGCCTGTGATGAGGGCCGCCCCAGCATCCGCCCACGCCCCCGGGCCGTCCGCGCACAGGACGGCGAGGTCTCCCGCGGCCTGGTACGGACCCCACTGCGAGGCGACGGCCGGCAGCCCCAACGCGGCGTACTCGAACAGCCTGGTGTCCCCGCGGCACTCGTTCGTCCAATGGTCCGTCAACGGCGCGATACCAAGCACCCACCGCCCGGCCTGGGCACACAGCCAGCACGACACCGTTTCGTAGCCGGCGCCGGGCTCCAATTCTGCCGCCGGAACTTTCCGGAAGCCGACCGGCCACCGGCCGCCGTGCCCGCCGACGACGTCGATCGTCACCTTCCGGCCCAGCCGCCCGCCAAGCAGGCCCGGCAGGGCCGCGACCATGTCGGTTTCCGGCCTCCCGTCCCGTTCCGCCAAGTACAGGACGACGACGCCGTCTCCGTTCCCCCTGGCGGTCGGGCGGCCCGCAGCCGGCCGCCACAGCCGCGCGTCGAGCCGATCCGGCACCACGGCCACCTCGAGCCCCGGCGCCCACCGCCGCAGCCGCCGGGCGAGCGCCTCGGTGCCCGCGAGCACGGTGTCCGCGTGCTCGAGCGCGTAGCGCATGCCAACGAACCCGCGTGCGCTCCAGGCGGTCCGTTCCGACCAGTATTCGGCGGCGTCGCTGAACCGGTCCGTGTCGGTGTCGAGGACGAGCCTGGCCCCCCGCTCGCCCAATGCGCCGACGAGCCCCGCGATGTCCTCCACCGGGATGACGTCTGCTTCGGCGAGCACCGCCGCGTACGCGGTCGTGTCCCGGCCGGATGCGATGTCGCGGGCCGTGGTGTAACGGAAGTCGGCCAGCCCCATGGCCGTCGCCTTCAGCGCCGGCCGGTCCATCCTGACGGAGCCGGCCGCATAGTCGACGCCGATCAGCCCGATGGCCGGCAGGCTTCGCGCCCCTCGCCGGCCCGGCCTCGGCCCCGGGCTCCGGACCAACCCTGCGAATCCCTCAACGGCGAGCGCCCGGCTCGCGGTGCCGCCGGCCGGCAGCTCCACACGCCGCCCGGACAGCCCGCCGGGAGCCGCGCCGAACGCTCGGAGGATCGCGCCCACCGCACCGGCCACGGACCAGCATGGGAACAGGAGCCCGCCGCCGTAACTGCGCAGCCTCTCCCCCAGGTCACCCGTGTCCGCGCCGATGACGGGCAGGTGGAGGTCCCACGCCTCGTCGAGGGCCTCACAGTATGGTTCGGGGCCGTCCGGCACGACGAGCGCGTAATCGGGGTCCGCGTCCGCCACGGCGTCCGCCAGCCCGTCCGGCCCGGTCGGGTGATGTACCACGCCACGCCCGGCCCACCCGGCCGCTGCCTCCTGCTGTGCCATGATGTGCCATTCCACGCCGAACCCGAGAGCCGCCGCGACATCGTGCACGAAGCGCCGCCCCCGCTCCGTCCTCGGTTCCCTGAGCAACGCCAGCCGCCACGGCCCGGCCTTGCGGACGCGGCCCGTATCGGTTGTGGGGCGGACTCGCGACCCCGGCGGCACGCACCGCACCGCCCCGCCGAACCCGGCCAACCACCGCCTCCAGAACGTTTGCGCCGCCCGGCCCGGCAGCACGACGGCCGTCACCGCCCCACGCGCCGCAGGCCGCCGCCCCGCCCCGGCCATGGCCCCGGCGTCCGGCCAGCGTCCATCCGGCAGGCCGAACAGACGCCCGGTCGTGTGCCGCCAGGCCGCGAGCGCGGCGCCCCTCACCGGATCCCCGACCTGCTCCTCCCACGGCCCGCGGGCCAGGCACCTCCGCGTCGATGCGGTGCAGTGTCCGCCGCAGGCGACACCGTCACCGTCCACCAACGTGCCGAGCGGGCACAGCGGCGTGTGGTCGTTCAGCGACCACACGACGGGGATCTCCAGCCGCCGCGCCGTTTCCGGACCCATCGTCAGCGGCGCCCCGCTCGGGTCCACGACCACCACGTCCTCGATCGCGCCCCGAATCAGCCAGTCCGCCAGTGTCGCCGCGTAATCGTCGCGACAAAGCTCCGTGGCCTGGCACAGCCCCGCGGGCCGCCAGACGGCCCGGCGCCGCAGCCGCGCGTCGACGAGTTCCTTCAGGACCAGCGCGCGGCCCTCCACGGCCTCGGCTACGAGCACGTGTTGGCCCCTCACCACGGCGTCGGGCTCGAAAGCTGCGGTTCCCTGGTCGAGGCGTGGCGCGTCCAGGGGACGGGCCCGGTCCCTGAGGTAGAGAACGGCCGGGTCGGCGTAGGGCGTCGCGGCGGCGGCCTTTGCCAGGCGGCCGGCGTCCGAATCGGCGAGCGCGGGCCCCTCGGCGTCCCAACGGACCATCGCGCGCGGGGCGGCAACGTACCGACCGCGGCCCTCCAGAAGTGCGGCCAGCGCGGTCGCCCAGTCGGCCCCGCGGACGATGCCGTCCCGGCGGGCGGGTGCGACACCGTCCAGCGCCGTGCGCCGCACATAGACGCACGGCCCCTCGGGAGCCGGCAACGCGGTCCAGACGAACTTGGCTGTGTGAGCCGCGAGCCGCGCGACGCCGAGGAATGCCTCGTCCGGAGCGCTGGCCAACGGGTCGTCCATGAGGGAGACGATGGCGGGCCCGGCCGCGATCGCGGACGATGTCGCGATGCCGTCCTCGCAGTAGGCGGCCAGAATCAGGCCCGTGGCCCATCCCGGCCCGACCTCGGCACCGGCCCGAAGCAGGACAAGGTCCTCTTCTCCGGCCCACTCGACGGCCTCTGCCAGGTCCGGGCTTGTCATGACGCCGCAACGCGCCCGCGGGGCCCACCGTTCGACGGCCGCCAGGGACCGTTGGGCGGCCTCGTCATCGTCCTTCCCGATGGCCGGCATGACGGCGACCGACAATGCTGGCCGCTCCGCCAGCCGCGCCACGAGCGCTGGGATATCGAGATCCTTGAGGGCCAGGGCGGACACGCCCGCGGGGGTCCCCACCTCAGTGCCTCCTCATGGCTCGCAGCGGGTGGCGGGCCGCGAGCGCAAGGCGCACCACACGGCTGCGGCGCAGCTTCTTGTACTTGGCGTCGCTCTTCTTCAGGGCCGCCTCGGCCTTCTGCGCGCGCGTGCGCCACGACCGCATGACGGCCTGCTCGTGCTTGACGCGGTCCTTCAGTTCGACGATACGGTCCGCCCGTTCGGTCGCCGCGTCGCGGTAGGCCATGAGTAGGTCGCCTTGGGCGGCCATTTGGACGGTCAGCTCGTGGATCGCCGCGGCCACGTCGCTGGGTCCGGTTTCCGCCACGTGCGGTGGGAGCACGAGGGGCGCTGGGTAGGACTGGCCCGGGGCTGCGTCATTCGCCACTGTGTTGAGGGCTCCCTGGATAGACGGTGAAACGGAACGGATAGCCCAACTCTACCGATCCGCTGGCGCTCCCTCCGGAGCCACGCGCCCCCCATTTCGATCCACACTTAAGGCGCTTTACTTCTTCACCGGGCCGAACTCAATGTGCGTCATTGTTCCTCGATCCCGTCAGGCTCCCCGGCACGCACACGCCAGCACCCACGAAGATACGGCAACGCGACCCGTATCGGTCCCCTTTCCAGTGATGACCCGAGTTCACTATGTCTCGCGGCGCACTGTGCCCCGTTGTAGGCTCGCATCAGATTGGGGTTACTTCTGGACGCGGCGGTAGCCCAGCTGGGAGGCGCCCTGTGACAGCACGACACCGTCGCGCCGGCAAGCCACGCGACCCCCACCTCGACAATGTCAAAGGCATCCTGATCCTCCTCGTCGTCACCGGGCACTTCATCGAGCCCATGGCACAGAGCCAGCCGGCAGCCGACCTTTACCAGTTCATCTACCTGTTCCACATGCCGGCCTTCGCGCTGGTCTGCGGCTACTTCTCACAGCACTGGCGCATGGACGGGCGGCACGTGCGCGGCCTCATCACGGACATCATCATCCCGTTCGTCGTCTTCAGCACCGCATCCAACATCGATATCGCCTGGACCACCCACACGTGGACGGCCTCCCAGCTGTTCTGCCTGCTCAGCCCGCCCGATGTGATGTGGTTTCTCATGGCCCTGTTCGCCTGGCGCGTGTCATCGCCTCTTTGGCTGTCGCTCAAAGCCCCCATCGCCGTCGCCGGTGCCCTCGTCATCTCGACGGTTTTCCCGTTCGACCAGCACCTCGACTCCACGCTCTCGGCCGGACGTATCCTGAGCCTGTTGCCCTTCTTCGTCATCGGGCTAGTAATCCGGCCCGGCCTCATCGCCTGGTTGCATCACTGGCCCGTTCGTCTCGTGAGCGCGGTCTACTTCCTGGCACTCGTGTACGCCGTCCTCCGTCAAAAACAGCTGTTCGCCCACATGTCCCTGGGCATGTTCGGCCCCTACGCGCCTAGCGTCCCCTGGCAGATCAACGTCACTGCCCGGCTGGGCCATATCGCGCTGGCGCTTGCCGCCACGTGCGCGCTCATCTCGCTGGCGCCGCGGCGTCGGTTCGCTCTGACGACGCTGGGCCGCAACACCATGCAGATCTACCTGTTCCACTATCTGGTGATCCGGGCCGCCTGGTACTTCATCGCACCGCTGGGCGTCGCTGTGCCACCACAGCCGTTCCGTAATGTCATCCTCGGCATCGTCTTCGCCGTGGCGCTGGCCGCCGGTCTGGGCTGTGAGCCGGTCGCGCACCTGCTCGGCTACGTGGCGCGGCCGGCCTGGCTCACCGCGGCCATGACGCGCCGCAGAAACGTCTGGACACGGTCATTGAGGAGTTCGGACATCCCAGATAGGAGCCCGGCCATGGCCATTCCCACGTTTCGTGACTCTCCGACGAGGTGATGATCGCCGGTCGCCAAGTCCCGCGATTCCCGTGGCCGCACGCACGCTCATGATGTCCCCCAGCTCAAAAGCACTAAACAAGCTCAAGAACCTCAAGAAGCTCAAGACAGTTTAGCGGCCTGGCACACCGCCGTGCGCCTACCCGCCACGCACACCTGCTCGGCTCCGGCGTCAACTCCCCGGCGTGTAATCCACCCGGTACACGCCGTGCGCAGCGTCCACGGCGATTAGGTAGCCGCTCTGTGTCCAAGCCCCAAGGCTGGCCGATGGGTCACTCAGGACGACGTACTCGATGTTGTCATGCTTCATCGCCGCCAGCTCGCTCCCGCTCGGCGCTGTCCAGAGCAGACCGTAATACTTGAGGTGGTCGTAATAGGCGGCATACATCGGCAGCGTTGGCTCGGAGACCCCGCCCATGATGTGACTACCCTCTGGGATCTGATCAATCACGGCGGCCAAATCCTTGGAGGTATCGACGGTGATCGAAGTCGTCGGCCAGCTCGCGACCGCCACCGTCGCGATCCCAGCGACAGCGACCGCCACAAGCTGGAGCACCTGGCTGTGCCGCCCCCGGATCGCTCGAACGCCCATTCCGACACCCAGAAGACCAACTGGCACCGCGAGCCACACGTACCGCGAGTCCTGGAACGTCGCGAACTGCATCGCGACAAGCGCCGAAACCGCCGCCACGGCTGCTGCTCCCGCATCTCGCATGACGTCGGACAGCTTCAGTGCCTTGCCGCCCATCACGATGGCCACGAGAACCGCCAGCCCGCCTAGGACCCCAATGCCAAAAGCCTCTAGCTGTCCCGCCGATGCCAGTTTGCCCGTCACATGCGACAAGAAGTACCAGAAGTCGAATAACGATCGGAATGGGCTCCAGTCGCCGTCGTATGCGTACGGAGTGGACCAACCGTACGAAGTCCCGCCAAGAGGCGGGTACAGCCCAGGCAGCATGAAGAAGTTCGTGCCACCCGTCGGACTGGCCATATATCGCACGTTGTACGTGCCGGAAAGGGAAACCACCCAATGCCCATAATGGTGCCGGAACTCGGCCAGCAGAGGCACCACTGCCACCACCCAGCCCCCTATCGCCGCTGCATACGCGCGCCACAGCTTCCGAAACCGGTGCCGCTCCCGCACCGCCAAAACCAGCCCCATCAATGGGAAGACGAAGAAACCCGGTCCCTTGGCCCAATAAGCCACGCCTCCCACCAACCCAGTCTCCAAACCCACGAGCAACGCTGGATGTTCCACCAGGCGGAGCATTCGTTCAAGCGCCGTGAGTAACAACAGCGCCAGCAACAGGTCAGGCCAGCCGATCCCACACTGCGCGAAGGCCGCCGTCGCGACCGCCAGGGTGACCTCAAGGACGGTGAACCAGCGCCGGCCCGGCAACGTGGGGTCAATCCGCCTAGCGATTAGTCGGAACTCGACAAGGACTCCGAGACCCGCGAGCACTGTGATTACATGGCAGCCAATCGCCGGGTCCACACCCAGCGAGGTCGGGATCGCCAGCAGCACGCAATACAGTGGTGACCAGTAAGCGCTCAGGCCGGCGGGCACATGGCCAGTGGCGATGAGCCGCGCGAGGTCGAAATAAGCCGCCGGGTCCCCGTGACCGAACCATGACCATCGCCCAACCAGCAGAGTCAGGACCGCACCGACCGCCAGGTAACCGATCCAGATGGTCGCGCCACTGCGGCGCGACCATGACCGGCCGGCGCGAGAGCAAGAGCGATGTCGACGCGACGGGGAGAAGGCCGCGTGCGCTGGACCCGGCCGGGCCCCTGGAACGGACTGCGCCTCGCTCATCGCAGCGGCAGCAGGGTTGGATTGAGCAGGTTGTCGAGCCATGGCATCCTCACGAACAGCAGGACGAAGAACAGGACGGCCAGTCCGAACGAGTAGCCCATGAGGCCCCGCTCACGGTACAGCTTCTCCGGTTTCTGGACGGCCGAATCATCCTTGAAAGCGATCGCGATGTAGTAGGCGAACAACCCGCACAGGAACGGGACGAAAAGGATCAGCTCGATCCGATATTTCAGAAGGAACACTCCAGTGAAGAAGACCGACAACAGCGCGTATAGGCCGGACGACGTCAGCAATGAGCGCATGCTGTAATGGCGGAAGGACAGACGGTACTTGCCCGCGAGCTCGGGATCATGGATCATACGATATTCGGCAAACCGCTTGACGCCCATCAAGAAAGCGCCACCCATCCAGTAACCAATCATCAGCGAGGCTGGTGGCAGCCAATGGCCGGCTACCGCGAACCAACCGATGCCGAGACGGATCAGATTGTTAATCGACTCCGAGAGCACGTCAACGAATGGCAGGTCCTTGAGCCGTATCGGCCGGACGTTGTAAAGCACGCCCATCACAAGCAGGAAGGCCTCGGAAGCCAGAACCGCCCACCCAAGCGGCCACGACAATGCGAGTCCAACCAACGCCAACACCGCGTACTCCTCGAGCACGTAGCGGCCACGCACGCCCTCCGTCACGGCCACGCGATACCGCTTGACCGGATGATACTTGTCAGTCGCCGCATCGAGCCACTCGTTGATGACGTAGTTGGCGGATGCGACAGGGCACGTGGCCACGGCCGCGAGCAAGGCTTTTCCCACAACGCTCCAGCTCAACGCCAGCGGTTCCACCAACGCCAGCGCGAAGACGGCACCGGGCAGCACGAACAGGTTCTTGATCCAGTGGTCGGGGCGCGCGATCCGTTCGTAGCGGCGCACCACGGTGGCGGTTGACATCAGGGACTGGGACCTCAGGGATGATAACGATCAGGGATGTCAGCGCCACGCTGCGACACGGATGGACAGCCACCGCGACCACGCCCCAGCGCTAACGTTTTCACTATACCGAGCAGTGCACCGCCCCCTCCTGATTCCGAAAGTCCTGGCATGTCCGCAGTTCCGGCACCGTCCACCGTCGTCGTCGATGTCGACGGCACCCTCTACTTCCAACCCCGTCTGAGACGCGCCATGGCGGCGACGATAATCCGCCAGGTCCTCCGCCACCCCACGTGCTGCCGCGAGCTCCTCGCGGTCGCACTGTTTCGCCGTATGCGCGAACACGCCACCGGCACCGCCCCCGAGCCGCTCTACGACCGCGTCGCCCGACGCTTGCGGCTCAGTCCGCAGGCCGTGGCCCATGCCGTGGCCGCCTGGATGGACCAACGCCCGGGGCAGCTCCTGGGCCACTGCCGCGACGCTTGGCTCGCCGACCGTTTGGCCGCGTTCCGCGCGGCTGGCGGGCAGGTCGTCGCCTGGTCGGATTATCCGGCCCGTGCGAAGTTGGCCACGCTCAACGTCCGGGTCGACGCCTGCGTTGACCCGGACGACGCTCGTCTCACGGAACTCAAACCATCGCCGCAGGGCCTGGAGCTCGCCATTGAGATGAGCAATGGATCGCCTCGCAGCACAGTCGTGATCGGTGACCGCGACACGAGGGACGGCGCCGCAGCGCGCCGCATGGGTGTCCAGTCCATCATCGTGGCGCGCCACCCGCGCGCCCGCCGCCGCCAGCACCGGACAATCGCCGAGCTCCTGGGCGGCGCGGCATCGGCCGGTTGGTAGGGTTTCCACCGTAATCACCTGTCGGTCTAGCGGAGATGTGGGAAAGCCTCTCGATGAAGATTCTCGTCACTGGTGGGGCCGGGTTCATCGGTTCCAACTTCGTCCACTATGTCCTCGACCACACCGACCACGATGTCGTGGTACTCGACGCCCTCACCTACGCCGGGTCGATGGCCTCGCTCGAGGGACTGCCCGAGGACCGGTTCGGGTTCGTCCACGGCGACATCTGCGACCGCGACCTCGTCGACCACCTGTTGGGCGACGTGGACGCCATCGTCCATTTCGCGGCCGAATCCCATAACGACAACTCGATCGCCAACCCGTGGCCGTTCGTCCGGACCAACCTCATCGGCACGTCCACGCTGCTGGAGGCCGTCCGGGCCCAGCAGGACAAGGGGCATCAGGTCCGGTTCCACCACATCTCAACCGACGAGGTCTACGGCGACCTCGCGCTCGACGACCCGGCTAAGTTCACCGAAGCCACCCCGTACCACCCGTCCAGTCCGTACTCGTCCACGAAGGCCGGCAGCGACATGCTGGTCCGCGCCTGGACACGCACATACGGCATCCGAGCGACGATCTCGAACTGCTCGAACAACTACGGGCCGTACCAGCACGTCGAGAAGTTCATCCCGCGCCA
>JAISIU010000131.1 GCA_031261885.1 Bifidobacteriaceae bacterium | reverse complement strand
GGCCCGCATGCTGGGCGGCCAGGCCGACTCTGCCGCCGCCCGCCGCCACGCCCGCGAACTCCTGGCGCTGGAGGCCTGATGGCCCCGATCGACCCCACGCCCCACACCCGGGCGAGCAGTCCCGCCGCCGCGGCCGCCGCACCGCTCCCGAAGACGCCGCGCCCGCCCCAGGAGGCGACGGCATCGGACGCCCCCGACCAGGCCGGGCCGCACGGCAAGGGCCGCGGCCCGATCAAGCGGCTGCTCGGCATCGGCCGCGCGCCGACCGCGCCGGGCGTGAGCGGCACGGCCCGCGTGGACCGCAAAACCAAACACCTGACCGCACGGCTCCAGCCCGGCGACATCGCCGTCATCGACCACGAGGACCTCGACCGCGTGGCCGCGGAGACGCTCGTGGCGGCCCGCCCGGCCGCGGTGCTGAACGCGGCGGCCTCGACCTCCGGACGGTTCCCGAACCTCGGACCGCAGATCCTCGTCGACGCGGGCATCCCGCTCGTCGACCGCCTCGGGCCGGCCGTCATGCTGATCGGCGAGGGCTCGACCGTGCGCGTCGAGCCCGACACGGGCCGCGTCTTCACCGGCCGCCGCCAGGTGGCGGCCGGGCAGGTGCAGACCACGGCCACGGTGGCGGACGGGATGGAACGCGCCGGCGCCGGGCTGGCGCGCGAGATGTCGGCCTTCGCGGAGAACACGATGGAGTTCATCCGGGCGGAGGGCGGCGACTTCTTCGACGAGCTCGACGTGCGCGGCATCCGCACCAGGCTGGCCGGGCGGCCGGCGTTGATCGTGGTGCGCGGCTACTCGTACAAGGAGGACCTCTCGGTGCTGCGCCCCTACGTCAAGGAGGTCCACCCGGTGCTGATCGGGGTGGACGGCGGCGCGGACGCCCTGCTCGAGGCCGGGCTCAGGCCCGACATGATCATCGGGGACATGGATTCGGTCTCGGACAAGGCGTTGGCCTGCGGCGCCGAGCTCGTGGTCCACGCCTACCGCGACGGGCGGGCCCCGGGCGCGCAGCGGGTCGAGGCGCTCGGGCTGCCATACCTGAGCTTCCCGGCGGCCGGGACCAGCGAGGACGTGGCCATGATGATCGCGGACGACGCCGGCGCGTCGCTGATCGTGGCCGTCGGTTCGCACCTGACGATGGTGGAGTTCCTCGACAAGGGCCGGGCCGGCATGGCCTCGACGTTCCTGACGCGGTTGCGCGTGGGCGGCAAGCTCGTCGACGCGAAGGGCGTGTCGCGGCTCTACCGGCGCGGCGTCTCGAACATCCAGATCGGGATCCTCGTCGTGGCCGGGCTGGCGGCGCTCGTCGCCGCGCTCGGCGCCACGAACGCGGGCCAGACGCTGCTGGGCCTCGGCTGGGCCTGGTGGGACGACCTGGTCGCGTGGGTCGGCGGGTGGTTGTGATGGCGGCCGCCGACGAGAGAACAACAGTGAGAGGGGCCGGTGCCCGGTGATCAACTTCCGTTACCACGTCGTCTCGCTGGTCGCCGTGTTCCTGGCCCTCGCGGTCGGGATCGTGTTGGGCGCGGGGCCGCTCAAGGGCACGATCGGGGACACGCTGAACAGCCAGGTGACGCAGCTCAGGAGCGAGAAAGACGCGCTGAGGAGCGACCTCGATCAGGCCCAGCAGGGCGAGAGCTACCGCGACACGGTCATCGAGTCGTTGCTGCCGCAGGAGCTGTCCGGGCTGCTGCCCGGGGAGCGGGTCGCGATCGTCGTGGCCGGCGACGGGGCGGGAGACCTCGTGAGCGCGCTGCAAGACGCCGTGTCCGATGCCGGCGGGACCGTCTCGGGACGCGTCACCGTGACGTCGAAATGGTTGGAGGGGCAGGGGTCGGACCTCGTGGCGGCGGCCGGCGCGCTGCCGTCGGCGGCGGCCGGCGCGGGGATCCTCGTGCCGTCGGAGTCGCCTTCGGCGTCGGCTTCGCCGGAGTCCAGCGCTTCGGCCTCCGCGTCGGCTGAAGCGGCGCGCGCCTCGGACTCGCTGGCCTCGGCGCTCGTCGACGCGCTGGCCGGGGGTGATTCCGGGGCGGCGGGCGCGGCCGCGCCCGCGGACGTGCTGGCCTCGCTGAAGTCCTCGAACATGGTCGACGCGGGCCAGGTCGCCTCCGACGCCCAGGAGATCCTCGTCGTCGTCGGCTCGAAGCTGGCGCGGCCCGTGACGGACAGCGGCCCGTTGGACTCCTCGACGAAGGCGCAGCGGGCGGCCGAGAACCGGGCCGTGGAATCCGTGGTCAGGGCCACGGGCGATGTCGGGGCCGGGACCGTCGTGTTGGGCCCGGCCGATTCCGCGCAGGACATCGTGAGCCTGATCCGGGCCGACGACGACCTGTCGGGCGAGGTCTCGACCGTGGACGGGCCGTCGACGCCGCTGGCCGTGTTGCTGACGGCCAGGGCGCTGGCCGCCGAGGCGTCGGGCCAGCACGGGGCCTACGGCGTGGACGGGATGGCGCAGGGCGGCGCCGCGCTGCCGTCCTACGTGCCGGTGGAGCCCGGGGACGGCTCGGGTTCGGCCGCTCCGAGCGGCGCGGGAAGTGGCCAATGACGCCGGCGCGGCACGGCCGGCGGGTCGCGGCCGCGGCCGTGGCGGCGGCCGTGGCCGGAGGGGCGCTGGTGTGGCGGCGGGGGCGGCCGGCGCCGCCCGCGTTCAGCCGGCGCAACTACCGGGGCCGTGAGGTGGACCTGCGCGGCGGCGTGGGGGCCGCGGCCGGGTTGCTGGCCGGGATCGCGGCCGGTGGCGGGCGCGAGGCGGCCGGGGGCGTCGTGGCGGTGGCGGCCGCGGCCGGCGCGGGCCTGTTCGATGACCTGCGCGGCGGGGCGCAGGCCAAGGGGCTCAAGGGGCACCTGAGGGCGCTGGCGCACGGGCAGGTGACGACGGGCGCGGTCAAGATCGCGGTGATCGGACTCGGCGCGTTGGCCGGGGCCATGGTGGGCGGCGCCGGCGCGCGCGGTGGCGGGTCCCGGGCCGCCAGTGTGGGACGGGTGCTCGTGGACGGGGCGCTGACGGCCGGGACCGCTAACCTCGTGAACCTGTTGGACCTGAGGCCCGGGCGGGCGCTGAAGACCGTGCTGGCGGCCGCTGGGCCGCTCGTGGCGGGCGGCGGGCCCGGCGTTGCGGTGGCGGCCGCAGCGGCCGGCGCCGGGGCCGCCTCCC
>JAISIU010000080.1 GCA_031261885.1 Bifidobacteriaceae bacterium | reverse complement strand
GCGCGGGCCTCGCTGCGGCTGACGTTGCGGACGCGCTCCTTCACCTCGGCCACGGCGGGTGGCGCGACGGACAGGCCGCGCACGCCGAGGCCGAGCAGGATGGCCGTGGCGGCCGGGTCGGCGGCGAGCTCGCCGCAGACGGAAACCTTGGTTTTGCCACGGGCGGAGACACAGAGGCGGCGGATCAGGGCGAGCACCCCGGGGTCTAGGCCGTCGGCGATGCCGGCGAGGGCCGGGTTGCCGCGGTCGGAGGCGAGGGCGTACTGGGTGAGGTCGTTGGTGCCGACGGAGAAGAAGTCGACGGCGGGTGCGAAGGCACCGGCCTTGAGCGCCACGGCCGGAACTTCGACCATCATGCCGCAGGTCAGCCCGCCGGGCATGCGGCCGAGCTCGCGATAGGCGGCGCGAGCCAGTTCGGCGCGAGCCCGGCGGAGCTCGGAGACCGTCGACACCATCGGGAACATGATGCCGACGGGATAGTCGCGGGCCACGGACACGAGGGCAGCGAGCTGGTCGGCGAAGAACTTCGGGAAACGCAGCGACAGGCGTAGGCCGCGCACACCGAGGAAGGGGTTGTCCTCAGCGGGCAGGGGCATGTAACGGAGGGGCTTGTCGCCACCGGCGTCAAGGGTGCGGAAGATGACACGGCGGCCATCCATGGCGGCCGCGATCGCCCGGTAGGCCTCCTCCTGCTCCGCCCGGCTCGGTGGGGTCTCGATGTCACTGAAAAGGAACTCGGTGCGGACGAGCCCGAGGCCGTCGGCGCCGGCAGCGGCGGCCCGTTCGGCGTCCTCGACGGAGGCAATGTTCGCGTTGACCTGGATGACGGGGCCGTCGCCGGCCATGCGGGCCGGGGTGTGGGCGGCACGGGCGGCACGAGCCAAGCGGTCGCGTCGTTTCGCGACGAGCCGCTCGAACCTGGTGACGGTGGCCTTGTCGGGGTCCACCACGATGTCGCCGTTGGTGCCGTCGACGGCGACAACGGTGCCGGTTTCGAGGTTCAGCACGTCGGGGCCGGCGCCGGTCACCATCGGGATGCCGAGGGAACGGGCCATGATGGCCGCGTGAGCCGTGGGGCTGCCGCCGGCCAGGACCACGCCGTAAACCTGGTCCGGGTTCAGCACCGCGGCCTGCGAGGGCGGGAGGTCGGCGGCCACGAGGACGCCGGGGCCGGAGACGTGGGCGGAGGCGATGCCGAGGAGCTCGCCGAGGACTTGGTCGCACAGGCCCCGGACATCGGCCGCGCGGGTTCTGAGGTAGTCGTCGCCGAGCGCGTCGAGGCGGGCCTCGACCGCGCCCATCGCGGCCCCCCAGGCAGCGGCCGGGCCGTGGCCGGCCAGGATCCGGCCCCTGGCGTCTTCGAGAATGGCCGGGTCCCGCAGCATGAGGAGGTGCGCGTCGAAGATCGCGGCCTCGCCCGCGCCGGCCCGGCGCAGGGCCTCGGCGCGGTGGTGTTGCAGCTGGCCGGAGACGGTCGCGATGGCGACGTCGAGCCGCGTGATCTGTTCCTCGGCCGTGCCGGGTTCGTGGAGGGGAACGGCGACTGGTCCGCCGACGAGCACGCACACGGGGCCGATGGCGTAGCCCGGGGAGGCGGGCCGGGTGCCTGCGGTCACGGGTGAGGGGGGCGGGCCGGGCGAGGCCGTGGCCTCGTCGGTTTCGCCGAAGGCGGTGTCCGCGAGCGCGACGATGGCGTAGACGGCGGCTTGGGCCTGTGGTCCGGTGGCGTCGACCTCGACCTGGTGGCCGCGCAGGGCCGCGATCGTCGTGACGCCGGCCAGGGAGGCGGCGTCGACCCAGCCGGAGCCCGTCGTGACGTTGCGGATCCGGACTTTGGCGTCCCACTTGGCGGCCTCACCGACCATGAGCGCGGCCGGGCGGGCGTGGATGCCGTGTTTGGCCGTGACCGTGAACACGGCGACGGCCGTTTCGGGTGGTGCGGGCGCGGCGGCAGGAGTGGTGGGGGCGGCAGGGGTGGCCGATGCCGTTCCTTCCGTTTGGCTGGTCGGCTGCCCGGGTGCCAGGCCGGTTGTGGACGGGTTGGTTCCGCCGCCGACGCCGGGGGCGGCGCCCGGTCCGCCCGCGTCGGCGGCGGCCGTCGCGGGCCCGGTGCCCGCCGGCGCCGGTGTGATCTCGGCTGGGGCGAGGGCGGCGGCCGCGTCCGCCGGGACAGGCGCGACCACGGGCTCACCGAGGTGGGTGAGTTTGGCCGTGAGGCCGCGGGCCGCCTCGGCGGCCACTTCCTCGAGCGTGGCGTCGCGCCGGCTGGAGGCCGTGACGACGGCCGCCACGAGGCCTTCGACGAGTGGGGCGGGCGTGACGCGGGCCCGCCGCTCGACATCGGGGCCGAGCAATTTCAGCGCCAGTTCGGCCGACAGCACGGCGCTGCCCATATCGACGAGGAGCAAGATCCCGTCGAGCCCGCTGGCACGTTCCGACGCTGGGTTCCCCGCGGGCCCGCCGGATGGTTGGCTGACTTGTTGGCCGGCCGGCATCTGATCGAGCCGCTTGACGGCGCGGGCCACGGCCGTCGCGTCGGTGCCGAGCGTGCCGTCCGGGGCTCCGGCCGCGATCGCGATCGGCACCGGCCCGCCCGGCTGCATGCGCGTGGCGAGGTC
>JAISIU010000001.1 GCA_031261885.1 Bifidobacteriaceae bacterium | reverse complement strand
ATGCGCCGTCCTCACGGTTCGGCAAACTCGGGCAAAGCCATCACGACGGCGGTGGCGCCGGCCTCGTACAGCCGGTCGGCGAGATCGCCCTGGCCGATGCCGATGATAGTCCCGAGGCCGGCGGCCCTGGCGGCCGCCATGCAGGCCGGGTCCGTTTGGATCAGAGTCACCTCAGCGGGCGGCAGGTCGAAGATCCGGGCGGCGTAGGCGCACGCGTCGGGGTCGGGGCAGCCTTTGAGACGCAGCGCGGTCATGACGGACCTTTGGAAGACGAAGTCGAAATAGGGCCGGAGTCCGGCCAGCTCGGCGAGCGCTCCCAAGTCGACGGCGTGGCTGCCTCCGGCCAGCTGCCGGACCTCGCCGTCCGGGGTCGGCGTCTCCTTGAGCCAGCGCATGAGTGGGCGTTGGCGCGCCAGGTGCGCGATCAGTTCGGCGTGGCTCATCGGGTCGCTGACGGGCCAGCCCCGTGGCGCCATCGCCTGCACGCCGAAGAGGACGGCCTTGGCGGGCGCGAGTAGGTCGTAAATCGCGGCCGGCGGTAATGGCGCGCGGGCGGTGGGAGGGTCGGCATAGGTGACGTCGGTGCCACTTGCGACAGCGGTGGGAGTGGTGGTGGCGGGGGCAGTTTGGTGGTTTGACGCCTGTCGGCTCAGCTGCTGGCGGCTCAAACGTTGCATGGCGGCGTCACCTCCTCCCCGTAATGTCCGGTGACCCGCTCCATGGCCGTCCGTGCGCCGGAGTGAGGGGTACCAGCGGCGTGGGGCAAGGGTGAGGAGACCGATGGAGGCCGACCGGAGCGGCGTTGTGAACGTGATGGCTGAAGGGCCTGTCATTAGGTGAACGAACCGACGGTCCGCGTGGTTCCCGGTCGTCGCCGAGGGCCGTGACAAATCACCCGATGAGGGCGATTTGCCACAGCCGGGGCGGTGTCAGTAGTCGACGCCGGGCTGGAGTGGCACGGCCGGTTGGATCGACGGGTTCGGCTCGACGCCATCGGCCACGGCCGAGTTCGTGGCGGCCGGGGTGGGGGTGGTGGCGGTGGCCGTGGGTGTCGTCGTGGTTGGCCCCGGCTGGGGCGCTTGATCGGTGCCGGCGTCGGGTTTCGGCGCGGGGGCCGGGGCCGTGCCGTCTTGTGTCACGGTCACGGTCACGATGGGCGCGGGCCGGTTCGTGACGGTCGCGGTTTGGGTTTCGGTTGGTTCGGGCGCGGCCGTCGCGGTCGAGGTCACGGTTGGTGTTTCGTCCGGTGTGACGGTGAGGGATGCCGTCGCGGTCAGGTTTGCGGTGACCGTTGGTGTCACGGTGGTGGGCTGGATCGGTCCGGTCGGGGTCGGCAGGCCGGCGGTCGGTCTCGCGTACCACGGCAGTTCGATCGTGGTGCGGCGGTCGTTGTCGTCGCCCATCAGCGAGGAGATCGATTTCCCGGTGATCAGCTCGAAACCCGTGATGAGCAGCAGCAGCACGAGGAACACGACGATGACGGTCGCGACGAGCATGCGTTTGCGCCCGAAGCGGCCCACGAGCGAGTCCCAGAGTCGTGTCAGCGGCCGGTCCGGCGCGGTCGTTTCCTCGGTGGTTTCCTCCGTGGCCTCGTTGCCGTCCTCCGCGTCGGCGTCCGCGGTCCCGGGGTCCGATGCCGGTTCGTCGCCTGCCGCTTGGTCGGTGTCCGATGCCGCGTCCCCGGCGGTGTGATCCGTCAAGACTTGCGTGACGGCATCGTCGGTGGGTGCGGTGGCCGCCAAGGCGGCGCCGCTTCCCAAGGCGACCGTGGCGGCATCGTCGGTTTCCGCCGCCGCACTGGGTGAGGCTTCCGCCCCGCCGGGCCCTTCCGCCGCCCCGGCGCGGCCGGTGATGAGTTTCGTGGCGGATTTGGCGAGCTTGTTGACGGTCTCGTGGGTGCGGACCAGCCAGCGGGTGTAGAGGTAGTTGCCGACCACGGTGATGATCGATGCGAGTCCAGCGCCGAAAACCGTCCCGGCCCAGCCCAGCTTCGACAGGGCGAAGGTCGATGTCACGGCGGCCAGCACGGTTGCCAGCACTTGCACCAGGCTCAGTCCGCTGGTGCGCCTAGGCCCCTGCTTGCTCATCTGTTCGAGAAGGTAGCAGTGGCGGCGCAGCGGCCGCATCTTGTTTCACGGTCCATCTGGGTCTTTCCCGGGCGGTGAGCTCGATCAATGGTGGACGATGTCGTTCAGGGCGCCTTTGAGGCCGCCTTTCGCGAGGGCGCCGTCCACCTCGTGGTCGTTGCGGCCGTCCATCGATTCGTTGCGTTGCCCGTTGCGCGAGCCTTCCAGCCGGTCGGCGCCCTGGGGGTGTTCGATGGCGGATTTGGTTTCGCGCTCGAAGAAGTGGCGTTCGCCGGTGGCCCGGTAGCGGCGGTACTTGGCCGCGAAGTAGGCGATCCCGATGGCGATGAGGACGATCCCGGCGACGAGCAGCGGGTTGATGGATGCGGTATTCGGGGCCAGGGCCAGGACCGTGGAGGAGAGGCCGGTGGGGAACGTGAGGATGTTCATGCGTGGTTCCTTTGCCTGTCCGTCAGATGAAGATCGAGGCGACCATGCAGGCCAGTCCGAGGATGACCGGGAGCACGGCGATGCCGAGCAGTTTGCTCATGTGGAGCGGCACGGAGCCGACGGTTTCGCCCGTGACCCCGTTGCAGGCCACGTAGTGGAGCAGCTTTTGGCCGTCCTTCTTGGTCTCGAGGTAGGAGTACAGCCAGACCGGCAGGTAGGCCGTTTTCCATTTCTCCCCGTACGGCTGGACGGTGGTCTGTTCCCAGCGGACGCCGCGGTCGTAGAAGTCGATGAGACCGGTGGCGCGGTAGCGGGCGATGTCGCGGGTTTGGGTCTCCACGAGGGGGCGCAGCTCCTCGATGTTGGCGTCGCGTTTCTCGCAGTTGAAGCCGCGCAGGTAGTTGGCGTCGAAGTGGACGGCCTGTTCGGTGGGGAACGGCATGATCGCGTTGATGATGTTGTTCGTGTTCCGCGACATGTCCTGGTCGAGGTATTCGGCTTTGGCCTCGACCGTGAGGTCGTCGACGAGGAGGTCGAACTCGCGGGCCACGGCGTAGACGTCGGCGTCGTAGCGGGCTTCCTCGTGTTGGCTGTTGCCGCTGCCGACCGTCACGTAGTAGCGCCTGGTCTCGTGTTCGCCCTCGCCCTGGAAGGCGGCGTGGCAGAACGAGTCGACCACCATGTACGGCAGGTAGACGCCGATGACGTTGTCGGCCGTGAACTCCTGGAGGAAGCGGCGGTTGGCGAAGAACTTGCGCTTGTCGACGTATTCCTGGATCTTGGCCTGGGCCTGCTCCTTGGTGAGCCGGAACGGGAGGATCGCGTCCGGGACGGCGCCGTTCGGGATCTGTTCGTTGACGGACAGCGTGTTGCGGCACCAGTGGCAGCGGGCCTGGAGGGCGTGGGCGGTGTCCACGACCACCTCGGCGCCGCAGGCCGGGCACTTGAACGTGACGAGGACGTCGGCGCTGGGGATGATGTCGCCGGCGGCCGAGCCGACCTCGAGTCCGCGCAGCTCGTGGATGTCGCGGTCCTGGTAGATCGGGGCGGAGAAGCGGCCGCGGCAGTAGTTGCAACGGAGTTCCCCGGACGGGATGTCGAGCGCGACGTCGCTGGAACCGCAGTTGGGACATTTGCCGATGCCGCTGGCGCCGGAGCCGATGCCGGTCGCGTGCGCCTGCTGTTGTTCGGTGATCGGCTGGGCGGGCTGGGCTTGGGCCTGGGCCGGCGCGTCTTGGCTCGGGGTGTCCGATGCCGGCCCGGCGGGTGCGCTCGGCGGCGTGGCCTGGGTAGCGTCCCCGGCGGGCTGGGGCTCGGGCGGGGCTGGAGGAGTGGTCATGCCGGTCAGAGCCCCAGCACCTTGGCCTTGGCGGCGTCGAAGTCGGCTTGGGTGATGACGCCCTGGTCGAGCAGGCCCTTGAGCTTGGCGAGTTTCGCGTACGGATCCTCGCCGGCCGCCGCGGGTGCGGCTGTGGGTGCGGGGGCGGCCGCGGGCGGCGCGTACGGGCTGGCGGCCGGTGCCGGTGCGGCAGGTTGGGTGGTCGCCGGGGCGCCGAAGCCGGGGGGCGTGACCGGCGCGGTGCCGGGCTGCTGCATGCCGCCGGCCAGACCGCCGGCCGCGTTCGCGCCCATGTTCAGGAAGGCCATGGCCAGGGCGCCGTTGCCGCCGCCGCTCTCGCCGGCGGCGTGGAGGCCTTCGGCGATGTTCTGTTGCAGGTAGGAGTTGCCGCGCGCGCCGGACAGGGCGTCGGCCGCCTGGACCTTGCGCAACAGTTCGCGCGAGGCCTCGTCGTATTCGACGGCGACGAGCGCGGCTTGCATGATCTGGAGGCCGCGGGCCTCCTGCCAGTGGTATTTGCTCTCGACGGCCTGGACCAGGGACTGGGCGAACCCGACCGTGTCGGCCTGGATGCCGGAGATGCGGTGACCCTTGGCCGGGTCGTTCGTGTAGAGGCTGAAGGCCGCGGCCAGCGAGCCGACCACTTCGTTGAACAGCTGTTCGGCGGCCTGGTTGTCGAGGTCGCCAAAGTCGAAGCAGGGGGCGCCGGCCGTGAGGTAGTTGGCCGGGAGGAACCCCTTGGCGAACATCATGGGGTCGGTGATGTGCATCGTGTAGCTGCCGCGGGTGACGGCGCCCACCTGGGCGTTCATGTAGGCGTCGTCCCAGTAGATCTCCGATGCCGTGCCGAACCGGAGGTCGGGGATCTCGCGCAGGTTCGCGAAGAACACGAGCTGCTGGCTGCCGGGCTGGCCGCCGAACTTGAACCGTTCCCATGTCTGCTTCAGCAGGCCTTCGACGAGGCCGCCGCCGGACAGGAAGGATTGGGAGTTCAGGTCCTTGCTGTTCCACTGGTAGCCGCCGGGCTGGGCCACGAAGCCCGTGATCGCGCCACTTTCCATCGTGATGAGCGCGGTGCCCTCGGGGACCACGATGAGGGAGCCGTCAGTGATGACGTTCTGGCTGGCTTGTGTGTTGGAGCCGCGGCCGGCGTTCTGGTTCTGCCGAACTCCGGGGGCGATGCCGTAGGTGGCGGGCAGGCCGGCCGGCAGTGTGATGAAGTCTTTCCACTGGTCGGCGAACGTGCCGCCGAGTGCCCCTGAGAATGCCTTGATGAAACCCATGAAAGAGGTTCTCCTT
>JAISIU010000344.1 GCA_031261885.1 Bifidobacteriaceae bacterium | reverse complement strand
CGCGCCGACATCGGACGCCCTGGCGGGCTTGTCGAGCCTGATGGCGCTGTGGGGTGCCCCGAAACGACCGAACCGCTCGACAAGGTGAGTGATGCGCCTGGCGCCGGGGCCGGTATCGGCGGCGCGCTCCCGCTCCTTCCCGGCACCGGTCCCACCCCCGGTACGGTCCGTCTGGCTCCGCCCTCCTCCCCGAGCGTCATGAGAAATGGCTCCTTAGAACACTTCTTAAGCGCCAAAAGTCTTGACGCAGCGGGGGAGGGGCCAGGGACGGTTCCGGTGAGCGTCATGAGAAATGGCTCGCTAGGGGGCTCCTTAAGCGCCAAAAGTCTTGACACAGCGGAAGAGGCGAAGGCGCTGGGGGCTGTTCGGGGGGACCAGGCATCGGCGGGCGGCGGGTTGCGGTTCCGGGGGTTCGAGCCGGGGCGGGACGAGGCGGCGTGGCTGGAGCTGAACCGGGCGGCGTTCCGCCACCATCCCGAGCAGGGCAAATGGACCAGGGCGGACCTGGAACAGCGGGAGGCCGAGCCGTGGTTCGACCCGGCCGGGCTGATCTGCGCCGAGGCGCCGGACGGCCGGCTCGCTGGCTTCTGCTGGGTGAAGGTGGACCCGGTGCAGGCCCCAGAGCGTCGCGTCCCGGTGGGGCCGGGTATGGCCGCGGCCGGGCCGGTGACGTCGGGGGAGATCTACGTCATGGCCGTCGCCCCGTGGGCCCAGGGCCACGGGCTGGGCGGCCGGCTGCTCGCCGCTGGCCTCGCGTACATGCGCGGGCGCGGGCTCACGGAGGCGGAGCTGTACGTGGACGGCGACAACGCCGCGGCCCTCGCCACCTACCGCCGTGCCAGCTTCGAGGAGTCCACCCGCGACACCCAGTACGCCCTGTGACTTGCCACGAGCTTGCTACGACTTGCTACTTACTTGCTACGAACTTGCTCCCGTAGCAAGTAAGTAGCAAGTAGCGGTCAGCCCATCGCGGTGGGGCGGTGAGCGGCCGGCGCGGTGGCGGGCGACTAGAATCTTCTAGAAATTGGCCGATTTCTAGAAAGTTCAGAAGCGTGAAGCGAAGCGTCTACACACCCGGCGCCGGGCACGCCCCTCGCGTGCTGGCGGGCCGAGACGCGCTGCTCAGGTCGTGGCGTCTCGCTCTCGCGGCCGTGGCGGCCGAGGGCCGCGTACGGGCCGAGGACGTGATTCTGTCCGGGCCGCGTGGCGTCGGCAAGACCGTCACGATGACCGCGTTCGGGGACAGTGCCCGTGAACAGGGATTCGAGGTCGTCAACCTGCAGGCCGTCAGCGGGCAGGCGGGCCTGGTCGATTCGCTCATGGAGTGGGCCAACACGCGGTTGGCCCACGGCGATGGCCCATGGCAGCGGGCGCGGGCCGCTCTGGAACGCATCGGCGGCCTGAACTTCAGCTTCGCGGGGATCGGAGCGGGCGTCACGGTCGGTCAGCGCGGGAGCGCCGGCGCCGGTGAACCAGTGCGAGCGGACGCCGGCACGGTCGCTGAGGCCCTGTCCACCTTGGCGGCGGAGGTGCGCAAGGACCGCCCGCAGGGCGGCGTGGTCGTGACCGTTGACGAGATGCAGGCGGCGGCGGGACCGGACCTCGCGTTGCTGGCGGCCGCGTTGCATCGCCTCAACGTGGACCATCCGGCCGCGGCCGTCATGTTCGCTGGCACCGGTCTGCCGCACATCCCGCAGGTGCTCGATGACGCCGGCGTGACGCATCCGGACCGCCTCTTCGCGCTGGAACCGTTGTCGTTGACGTTGGCGCACGATGACGCGTTGTACGCCATCGTCGAGCCGGCCCGACAGGTCGGGGTCCTGTGGGAGCCGGCGGCGGCCGAGCGTGTGGTCGCCGTGACCAACGGCTACCCGGCGCATCTCCAACTGTTCGCCGACGTGGTCTGGGCGCAGGCGCCGGGCCCGGATGCGATCCGTTCGACGGATGTTGAAGCGGCCCTGCCAGCCGCTTCAGACCTTTTGGAACGCCGCACGCTAACCCCGCGTTGGGACCGCTTCACACCGCGTCAGCGCGAGTTCGTGGCGGCGCTCGCGGTCCTCGGCGGTGAGGCCGCGATGCCGGCGCTGGGCCACGTGCTCGACCGCCCGGCCAAGGACTTGTCATGGCTGCGCGATGAGCTGATCAAGAGTGGTGACATCTATGCTCCGGCCTGGGGCATGCTGCGTCTGACCGTGCCGACTTTCGCCCAGTACGTCCTGGCCCACTACGACGAGACGGTGCCGCGCACCACGACTCCGGTCGCGTCTCTCGCGACGATCCGCGCCCGCATGAAGGCCGCCTCCGGCGACAAGTGACCCAACGGCCCGGTTTCTGAATCTTCTAGAAATTGGGCAATTTCTAGAAGATTCAGAAAACCCGCACGCCCGCCGGGCCGCCGGCGGGAACCACCCCACCACACCGGCCAACCCACCGGGCAACCCGCCGGGCGGTCCGCCGAGCGCGACGTGAGGGCCGGCATCGGGCACGGTGACAGCGCAAGGCCCGGGACGGCATCGGGCGCTTGTCCCGGAAACCAGGGATTGCCTCCCAGCCGTCCTTCAAGAACTGAAAGAGTACCTGGGACGTGCTGCCCTTTCCCCTTCAGGGTCTGACGTGCCACGATGGGGTTATGAATGCCACCCCTGTTGCCGCTTCGGCCGCTCCGCCAACGTCGGCGGCGCCTGCCAGTGGGAACGCCGCGCGCACCGCCAGCCCCGTCGCTACCGTCAGGGCCGCGGCCCACAAGGCCTCGACCGCGAAGACTGCCACGAAGGG
Organism: Bifidobacteriaceae bacterium; assembly: GCA_031261885.1. Classification (GTDB taxonomy): domain Bacteria; phylum Actinomycetota; class Actinomycetes; order Actinomycetales; family WQXJ01; genus JAISIU01. The sequence goes on along the minus strand of JAISIU010000344.1, from coordinate 3,869 downwards.
AACCAAGACGACCAAGGCCAGCGCTCAGAAGAAACCCGCCAAGACCGGCGCCAAAACCGGCGGAACCGGCACCGCGGCCAAACGCCAGACCCGCGCCGCGCTGCCACCGCTGCCCCCCGGCCGGTTCGGCGACCGCGAACTGTCCTGGCTCAACTTCAACCAGCGCGTGCTCGAACTGGCCGAGGACCACCACCTGCCGCTGCTGGAACGCGTCCGGTTCTGCTCGATCTTCTCCTCCAACCTCGACGAGTTCTTCATGGTCCGCGTGGCCGGCCTCAAACGCCGCATCGACGCCGGCATGGCCGTCACCGGCCCCTCCGGCATGGCCCCGCGCCACGTCCTGGGCGAGATCGCCCGCCGCGCCCACGAGCTGACCGCCCGCCAGGCCCGCCTCTTCGTCAAGGACATCAAGCCGGCGCTCGCGGCCGAGCGCATCAACATCGTCGAATGGGACGACCTCGACCCCTCGGAACACGAACGTCTCGGCAAGTACTTCCGCAAGCACATCTTCCCCGTGCTGACACCGCTGGCCGTCGACCCGTCCCACCCGTTCCCCTACATCTCCGGCCTGTCGCTCAACCTCGCGCTCATCGTCCGCGACCCGGCCACGGGCAAATCCCGGTTCGCCCGCGTCAAGGTCCCGGAAATGCTGCCGCGCTTCATCGCCGTGGACCAAAAGGGCAAACCGCGCCAACCCGCCGCCGCCAACCTGCACAAGGGCACCACGTCGTTCGTGCCGATCGAGGCCGTGATCGCCCACTTCCTCGAATACCTGTTCCCCGGCACCGTGATCGACGAGTACTCGACCTTCCGCGTCACGCGCAACGAGGACATCGAGGTTGAGGAGGACGACGCCGAGAACCTCCTCAAGGCCATGGAGAAGGAGCTGTTGCGCCGCCGGTTCGGCCCGCCCATCCGGCTTGAGGTGGCCAAGGACATGCCGAGCAACGTCCTGAAGCTCCTCCTGAAAGAGCTGCACATGCATTCCCAGGAGGTTTACGAACTGCCGGAGCCGCTCGACTACCGCGGTCTCGACGTCATCGCCGACCTTGACCGGCCCGACCTCTGCTACCCGCCGTTCGTCCCGACCACGCACCCGCAGCTCGCCGAGGTCGAGAGCGCCATGCCGCGCGACATCTTCGCGGCCATCCGCACCCGCGACGTTCTGCTGCACCACCCGTACGATTCCTTCTCCACCTCGGTCCAGCAGCTGCTGGCCCAGGCGGCCGCGGACCCGAAGGTGCTGGCCATCAAACAGACGCTGTACCGCACCAGCGGCGATTCCCCGATCATCGACTCGTTGATCGACGCCGCCCACGCCGGCAAACAGGTCCTGGCGCTCGTGGAGCTCAAGGCCCGGTTCGACGAGGAGGCGAACATCACGTGGGCCCGCAAGCTCGAACAGGCCGGCGTCCACGTGGTGTACGGGCTGGTCGGGCTGAAGACCCACTGCAAGCTCATGCTCGTGGTTCGGCAGGAGACCCAGGGGCTGCAACACTACTGCCATGTCGGCACCGGCAACTACAACCCGAAGACCGCCCGCCAGTACGAGGACCTCGGGCTTCTGACCTGTGACCCAGCGGTTTGCCAAGACGTGGCCCGGCTGTTCAACCAGCTGTCCGGCTACGCCCCGAACTCCTCGTTCGACCGGCTCGTGGTCGCGCCGACCTCGATCCGCACGGGTTTGCTGTCCCGGATCGAACGCGAGATCGCCAACCGCCGGGCCGGGCTCGACGCCTGGATCAAGATCAAGGTCAACTCCGTTGTCGACGAGACCACGATCGACGCGCTTTACCGTGCCTCCCAGGCCGGCGTGCCCGTCGACCTCGTGGTGCGCGGCATTTGTGCGTTGCGTCCCGGCATCCCGGGCCTGTCGGAGAACATCCGGGTCAGGTCCATCCTGGGCCGGTTCCTGGAGCACGCCCGCGTCTACGCCTTCGCGAACGCCGGCGGCGAACAGCCGGACATCCTGATCGGCTCCGCGGACCTGATGCACCGCAACCTCGACCGGCGCGTCGAGGCGCTCGTCAGCATCACCGACCCGGCGCACATCATCGAGCTGCTCGACATGCTGAACCTGTCGCTGGACCCGGGCACGGCCACGTGGCACCAGCTGCCGGACGGCACCTATGAGCCCCACCGCTTCGGCCCGGACGGCGAACCGCTGCGCGACATCCAAGAGGCCTACATGGACCGGCAGCACCGGCGCGGGCACCGCGTGGGCGGCAGCGGGCCGTACCAGCCGGCGGCCGGGAGCCCGATGTCGGAGCTCGGCGGGCGCTGGTCGGTGCCGCTCGACGGTTCGGAGCGGGTGCCCGGCGGGATGGCCGCCGCGGAGTTCGGCACGGGCGGTTCGTCACCGGATGGGAGTCCGATGCCGGCGCTTTCCTTGGACGATGCCGGCGCCCTTTCCGGTGGGCCGGGTCCGTCATCGGCGGGTTCCGCCCGCGGGTGGACCGGTGGGTCCGCCCGTAGCGGATCCGGTGAGACGGCATCGGCCGCCTCCGTCCCCGCCGCCCCGACCGCTCCCGCGAAAAACTGACGGCGGTGGGCAACCAATCAGGGGAATCCGCCGGCCCGGTGAGGGCCGCGGGCTGTCTGGTGTGGCGGCGCGGCGCGGCCGAGCTTGAGGTGCTGCTGGTGCACCGGCCGCGCTACCGGGACTGGTCGTGGCCCAAGGGCAAGGCCAAGCCCGGGGAACGCGCTGCGGTCTGCGCCGTCCGCGAAACGGTTGAGGAGACGGGGCGGCAGGTGGTGCTCGGCGTGCCGCTGCCTCCCGTCTGCTACACGTTGAAATCGGGCCGGGTCAAGCGCGTCGAATACTGGGCCGCGCGCGTGGCCAGCGACCTCGACAACCCCGCGATCTGCGCGCGGCCGACCATCCGGATCGCTAGGCCCGCCGAGATCGACAAGACCGGTTGGTTCCCGCTCTCCAAGGCGCGCGCCCGGCTGACCCGTGCCTCCGACACCGCCCCGCTCGACGCGCTCGCGGCGTGGGACCGGGCCGGGGCGCTCGACACACGGGCCGTGCTGCTGCTGCGGCACGCCCGCGCCGTGAAGCGCTCCGCCTGGAGCGGGGACGAGGCGTCACGGCCGCTGACGCGCGACGGCTGGGCGCGGGCGCGCGGGCTGGTGCCGCTGCTCAGTGCGTTCGGCGTGGACCATGTCGTGTCGAGCCCGTGGGCGCGCTGCCGGCGCACCGTCGCGCCGTACGCCCGGCGCGGCCGCGTCACGCTCCACACGAACCAGTGGCTCAGCGAGGCCGGGGCCGCGGAGTCCCCGGAGCGGGCCGCCCGGCTCCTGGCCGAGGCCCTCGTGGGCGGCGGCGAGGCCACCGGAATTGTCCTCTGCGCGCACCGGCCGGTGCTGCCGGGTTTGTGCGAGGTGCTGTCCGGCGCGCTGTGGACCGCGCCCGGTGCCGGCGGTCCAGCCGCGCCTGGCATCGGTGTCCCGGCGGGATTTGGGTCAGCGCGCGGCCTTGGTCCTGGTGCTGCTGCTGCGGGCCCGGACGCCGGGCTTGGCGCGACGGCTGGTAGGGGCGATGGCTCCGGTGCGGGTGCGGGGGCGCCGTGGCCGCTCGCGAATGCTGGCGAACTGACGCAGATCCCCTCGGAGGACCCGTACCTGAGAACCGCCGAGTTCCTCGTGGCCCACGTCGCGATGGGCTCCGGCGCGCTGCGCCCCGGCCGCATCGTGGCCGTCGGCCGCCACCGCCCCGCCGCCGCCTGACCCGCCGCGCCGGGGACGAGCTCCCCGACGCCTATTTGTCCGAGGTCTCGTACTTGGTGCAGCGGTCCTCGTAGTCCTGGTAGACGCGGGCGTAGGCGTCGCGGAACCGGTCCGCGTTGACGCTGGCCGTGCCGCTCGGT
>JAISIU010000317.1 GCA_031261885.1 Bifidobacteriaceae bacterium | reverse complement strand
CGGCCCGGGAGGCCGGGCCGCGACGGCTCCCGGCGCCTCCGTGGGGCACGGCCCCTAGATGGGGCCGCGACTCACAAGATGAGGTGGCCCACGAAACCGGCGTTCGAGTGAATCCCGCCGGGCCGCGACGGCCCCGGCGCCTCCGTGGGGCACGGCCCCTAGATGGGGCCGCGACCCACAAGAAGAGGCGGACTAGGAAAACGGCGATCGAATGAATCCCATGGGGCTCCGACGGCCCCCGGCGCCTCCACGCAAGGCCCACCTCGCCTCTAGGACCTGAACTGTGATTACTCATTCTCCGAGGTAGCACGTTCACAGGTTGTGGTGGCAGACTTGGGTAGCTCATTCCGTGCCGCCCCGGCGCAGGCCAGCGTAGGCGTGCCACGGAAAGTCATCGCCCAAGGAGCTGCTATGCGAACCGTCCCGCCTGCCCGGTGTTCCGTCATCGGGCGCTTACGTGCCGCCATCGGACAGGGATGGCGCGGTCTGACGGGTTCGCGCCGGCCGCGCCGCGCTGGTTCTGGCGCCGTGCCGTCGCTGAGGCCGCGTGCCGTGAGGACCGTGCTGGTGGGGGCGGCCGTGACGGCGCTGGCGTTGGTGACGGCTTGTGGGGCCGCGAAGCCGGTGGTGACGGAGACGGCGTCGCCGGCGGCGTGGCCGCTGAAGGTGAAGGTGGACTTCCAGAGCTCGGACGCGATGCAGGGTCCGACAGTCAAGAAGGACAAGGCCGGGAACGTGTGGCAGATGTACCACAATCCGAGCCAGGGCGACGTGTTCGTAGAGGTCCGGTACGCGGGGCCGCGCACGTCGGACCATAGCGTGATTCAGAAGAGGATCGTCTCGGGCGTCGGCAAGCTCGACGAGACGGGCTCCGGCAGCTCGCTGCAGTGGGGCGAGTCGGACGACGTGACGGACCAGTATTACAACATCGCCGATGTGGCGGTGTTCGGGTACACCACGAACAGCAAGGTCGTCGAGGTGTCGGGCCTGTACCTGCAGCCGCAGACGGGCGGCGGCGACTACATCGTGCAGGTTGTGTTCAACCACGCGCAGCAGTCGTCGCTGGCCAGCACCGTGCAGCGCTGGTTGTACGCCGTCGAGCTGCTGAACCAGGACGGGTCGACTCCGTCCAAGACCCCGAGCTCGGATGACACGAAGGCGCCGCCGTCGCTGCAACAGGACATGGAGTCGCCGAACCGCGTGCTCGGCTGACGGGACGGCGCCGGGGCGCCTGGTCCCGCTATCGTGGCCGGTATGGCGAGACCGGGTGGGCCGCAGGTGGCGGCCGTGCTGTTCGACCTCGACGGCGTGCTGACGCCCACGGCGGAGGTGCATCGCCGCGCCTGGGGGCAGTTGTTCACGGAGCTCTTCGAGGCTCGCGGCGTTGTGCCGGGCTACCAGGAGTCGGACTATTTCGACCACCTCGACGGCATGCCGCGGTATGACGGCGTGCGCGAGGAGTTGGCCGCGCACGGGGTCATGTTGCCGGAGGGGACGGCGGACGACCCGCCTGCCCTGGACACGGTCTGTGGCCTGGGGAATCGCAAGAATCAGCTGTTCCGCGACATTGTGGCCGCCGATGGCGTGGCGCCCTATCCGGGGACCGTGGCGGTTCTCGACCGGCTTGGAGAAGAGGGCGTCCAGGTGGCGGTCGTGTCGAGCTCCCGGAACGCGAAGGCCGTGTTGACGGCTTCGGGTTTGGCGCGGTACTTCCGGGTTGTGGTGGACGGTCAGGTGGCGGCCGTGGCCCACCTGGCCGGCAAACCGGCGCCGGACACTTTTCTCCATGCGGCCGGGTTGCTCGGCGTTCCCGCGTCCGGGTGCGCGGTGGTCGAGGACGCGGCAGCGGGGGTGGCCGCGGGCCGGGCGGGGCGTTTCGGACTCGTGGTCGGCGTCGACCGGGGTGCGGGCGCCGAGGCGCTGCGCGCGGCTGGGGCGGACCGGGTCGTGACTCATCTGGGGGCGTTGTTCGGCTGGCCGGCCCCGAACGGCTGAGCCCGGTCCGATGGCGGCCGGGGCCGCGTGGGCCACAGGACACCGACGACGGATAGCGGCCAGTGGTCTAGAGTGAGACGCTGTGGAATCTACCGGCAACACCTTGACAGAAACGACCGGCACGCCCCCCGCACGGCAGCGGTGGAGCGGACAGTTCGGCTTCATCATTTCGGCGATCGGCTCAGCCGTCGGCCTCGGCAACATTTGGCGTTTCCCGGGTGTGGCCTACACCAACGGCGGGGGTGCGTTTCTCATCCCCTACCTCGTGGCGCTCCTGACCGCCGGCCTGCCGATCCTGTTTCTCGATTACGCCATCGGCCATCGTTTCCGCGGCTCACCGCCGCTGGCTTTCCGCCACCTGTGGAAGAAGGCGGAGGCGCTCGGCTGGTTCCAGGTCATGGTCTGCGTGTTCATCGGCGTGTATTACGCCGCGATTCTGGCGTGGGCGGGTTCCTATTTCGTGTTCTCGTTCAGCCACGCTTGGGGGAAGGATCCGGCCACCTTCTTCACGTCGCATTACCTGCACGCCTCCGCGACCGCCGG
>JAISIU010000242.1 GCA_031261885.1 Bifidobacteriaceae bacterium | reverse complement strand
CGGTCGCCATCCTTTTGTTGGCCGCCCCCACGGCACCGCCGACGCGGCTGAGCGATGGCCCTCACGCTAGGAAGAAAGTGACGGTAGCGTAACTAACGTCAAGGGGTTTTCACCCGTCGGTAGGGTTCTTGCTAACCGTTTCATCCGTGGCGAAACCAACTGTGGGGTGCGACCGACGCGGGATGGGACCACACGGCCGGCTGCCAGGCGGACCGACAAGCAGCGCCAAACCGCCGCCATCGCGGACGATGACGCGGGCCGGGCACGCCATCAGACGTCACCCGGACGGTGGGGAGGGCGCCGCCCACCGGACTCTCACCACGCGGCGCAACCATGCGGCATCGTCCACTGTTCCCCACCGTCTCACTGAGCGGTCACCCGGCGGCGCGACCCGGCGCCACGCGGCCGGGCCGCTCTCCGGTTACTTCACGGTCACTCGACGATCACTTGACAGTCACACGCACCCGCTTCGCCTTGCCGCCCGCACGAACCGTGATGACCGCATGGCCCGACTTTTTCGCCGTGAGCCGACCCGCCGAATCGATTGACGCGACCGACGACGCCGAACTGCGATACGTGACGCGCGCGCCGACCGCCGTGCCCGGCTTCGGCGTGCCCGTCACCCAGGCCACCTGACGCGCCTTCAGCGACTTCGGGACACGCGCCTGGACCGACGCGACACCCGCGCCACGACCGGCCACGACCGTGACCCGAACCGTCACGGACCGGCCACCCGCCCGCGCCTTCAGGCTCGCCCGGCCGACCTTCTTCGCCTTAATCGTGCCAGTGGCCGTGACGGCCGCCACCGACGGCTTCGAGCTCGACCAGCGGACCTTCGCCGTCCCGCTCATACCGCCCGCGCCGCGACCCGCCATATAGGCGCGCGCCACGACCTTCAGCTTGTGGCCCTGAAGCAGCCGAACCGTCGTCTGCGAGGCCTTCACCTTCTTGACATCGCGCACGAAGTAAGCGGTCAACGTCTGATCGGACGTCACCCGGTCGAAGTTGTAACTGCCGACCGCGCCAATGTTCTGACCGTTCACGATCACGCGATCGACCCGGTAATACGGCGCCGCCGTGATCGCGACCGACAGCGACCCGCCATCGGGCACTTCCCGCGTACCCGACGGCGCGACCACGCCGCCGAGCCCGGCCGCCACCTCGATCGTGTGATTCGGCTGCGGCACCTGATGAACCTGCTCCGGCGCCGGGGGCGTCACGACCGGCACCGTGAACCGCACCGCGATCGAACGCGTGGTCCGAATGTCCGCCATCGTGTACCCGGCACGCGGCGCGACCGCCAGGCCGTCGACCGCCAGGCCCGTCACCACGGCCCCAGCATGACCCGGCACGAACGAGAACGCCTGCGAGGCGCCCGGCATCACGAGGAAATCACCGCTGTCCGCGACCGTCTCCCCGCTCGCCACGATCGACCCGGGGCCCTCAACCGTCAAATGAACCGGGATCGCTCCGGCCAGCACCCAGTTGTCCGACTGGGCATCCGCGTAGGACGGCGCCTGGGCCCGGACACGCGCGGAATAGGTCTCCGACCCCACCGTGAACTCCTGGTCGCCCTGCGGCGCATACACCACGCCCGCGAGGCTGTCGGCCGGGAAGAAGCCGCCGAAGAAAGCGGCCTGGTCCGCCGTGATCGTCGAGGCCCGCCGACCGGAGTCGAGCGCACCCCCCACGACATCCGAGCCGCCAGCCAGCGACGCCGGCAGGAAGACCGGATAGAGCTGGCCCAGCGTCCCGGCCTCGCTCGCGGTCGCCGCACAGGCGTCCGTCGGGACCTTGCCGGACCCATCGTTGACATAGACGGAGCCGCCGTCGTAGACCGTGCAGTTACCGACCTGCCCCGGAGCCAACGGCCCCATATAGGCCATCGACGGGCCGATCGCCGGCATCGGCCGCCCAGTGATCGGCCCCGCGTCGGCGGCCACCGTCGCGTCGCCGGAGACACGGATCGTGCCCGCCGCGCCCCCATAGCCGCCACCGATGCCGGACGCGTTGCCGCCACCGATCGCATAGACCGTGCCGCCCGACAGCGTCACGTCGCCACCGGACCCATTCATGCCGCCGCCGATGCCGGACGCGCCCTCGCCGCCCTCAGCGCGTACCCAGCCGCCCGTCACGGTGACGCTCTGACCGGAATGCGTGTGCCCGCCGCCGATGCCGGACGCGCCCGTGCCGCCCTGCGCCGTGACCTGGCCGCCGCCGATCACCACGTGGCCCGCGGCCCCGCCGTAAGCCCCGCCGAGGCCCGCGCCGCCGTCCCCGCCGGTCGCGGACACGACCCCGCCCTCGATGTCCACGGTGCCGGCGTCACAGCCGCCGCAGGCGCCGATGCCGGCCGCGTCCACCGCGCCGATCGCCGTCAGCGTACCGGGGCCCGGGGCCCCCACGCTGCCGGGCACGGCCTGTGGCTCAGCCTTCGCGCTGTGCGTCGCGAGATCCGATCCCGCGTCGGTGATCGTCAGCCGCGAACCGACCGGCACCGCGATACCGGGCAGGTTCATCGCGCCGGAGGTGTCGAGGACCGAAGACCCCGCGAGCTCCAACTGGACGTTCGCGCCGTCCCTCAGCTCCACCGGGCTCGCGTCCGTCGAGTGGGCGTCCGCGGCCGCCATCATCAGCCGGATCGGCACGGGTCGGGTCACCGAGTCCGGCAACGCCGCGACATGGACCGCCGCGGCCGCCGACGCGTCCGAACCGGCCTCGGCCTCCCCCGCCGAGCCGCCGACCACGATGCGATGCGTGCCCTGAAGCCCGGAGACGATCAACCGCGTGTTCTGGACCGACAGGCCACGACACCCGCTCTCCAGCGGACAGTTCGCCAACCCCTGGATGTCGAACCTGGCATTGTCCGTGAACACGACGTGCAAAGCGCCATCGCCGTTCACTCCCTTGATGTCCGGGTCCGTGATGGACACGGACTGGGCCTTGACGAAGGTCACGGCCAGTGTGTGATCGGCCATCACGTTCGTGAAGGTGTACGTCCCGGCCTCGGCGTCGTAGCCCGAGTCACCCGTCCTCGTGACGTCGACGCCGTCGACGAGCACCGACCGGACGACCCCGCCCTGGGCCGGTTGGAACGTGATCGGCACGACGCCGCCGTCCGGCAGCTTGATGATGCCCGCCGGGTTGACCGTGCCGTCGCCACCCGCCACCGACGTCGTCACGACGTGCGTGCCGGCATCGTCGACGAGCCAGTTCGTCGCGCCCTCCGCCAGGAAGGACGCGGGGTTGGCCTCAATGTGGGCCCACCACGACCCGGCGCCGCCAACCGCGATCCCGGCGTACTCACCGGCCGGCAGCCACGGCTGCGCCGCGAGCGCGCCCGGGAAGGCGGTGCCGAGCGCCGCCGCCTGGGCCGCCGTGATCGTGTGAGCCTCGAACCCGGCCGGCAACGTGCCGCCCAGGCCGTTGCCCAGGGAGTTCCCCTGGCCCGCCGCGGCCGGCACGTACACCGGCCACACCGCCTCGCCGGCCCGGTTCGTGGCCGCCATGATGCGGCCCGTCGAGTACAGCGTGCCGCCCGTGATTCGGACGCTGTTACCAGCCGCGCCCGGCGTGCCCAGATAGCCCTGGCCGGAACCGACCGCATAGGCCGCGTCACTGCCCGGGACTGCGGCCACGAAAGCGTCACCGAGGACCCAGACGTCACCGCCCGCGCCCCCTCGGGCCCCGCCGATCGCGGCCGCACCGGCGCCGCCCGTGGCACGGACCGTGCCGCCCGCCAGCATGATCTGACCCGCCGAGCCCGTCGCCCCGCCGATGGCGGCCGCACCCGAACCACCCGTGGCCAGCAGCACACCGGCGTCCGACCCGGCCAGGTCCTCGAACACGGCGATCGTCCCGGCCGGCGCCTCGACGGCCGCATGGCCCTGCGTGCTCGCGGTGACGCTCGACGAACCATCGAGCTCGAACACGACGTTCGCACCGTTCACCAGCTTGATCGGCGCGCTGGCCGACAGTCTGAGCGAGGCCAGCTCGACATGGAGCGGCGTCGGCCGGGTCGCGCCACCGGTCTTCGCGCCGTCGATGACGACGGCCGTGCCGGCCAGCTGGTCCAGCTTGACGACATCGCTCGCGACCGACAGCCCGGACCTGTCCTGGGCGCCGCCCGTCACCTGGTAGGTCGCGTCGCTCTGGAACTTCAGCGTCAGGACGCCGTCGGCCACGTCCTGGTCCGACACCGCGATCGTCGAACCAGCGCCGCCGAACTTCACGGCGACATGATGCACGCCGGCTTGGACCGCCGTCATCGTGTACAGACCGCCCAGCCAATCGGACCTGGACACGGCATGGCCGTCCAACGTGACGTCCGTGACCCACTGGCCCGCGCCCGGCGTCAACGTCAGCGTCAACGACGCGCCCGGCCTGACCCAAACCGTCCCGTTCGGGCTGACCTGACCATTGCCCTGGACCGCCACAGTCACCGCGGTCCCGGAGTTCAACAACCAGTTGTCGGATGTGTCGGCGGACACGAGCGGGATCGCCGCCGTCACCGTCGCCCGATAACCAGCCGTGCCGCCGACCGTCGCCTGCGCGTACGTTCCGGCCGGAACCCACGGCACCGCCGCGACCGTCTGACCATATGGGGCGCCGAGGAACGCGACATCGGCCGCGTCCGGCGTCGACCACACACCGAGTCCGCCGCCGGGCCTGACATCCTGCTTGCGCCCAACCGAGCCCGGCACGAACAGCGGGTACACGGCCGTTCCCACACCCGGCGCGTTCTCGCTCGACCCGATCGCCGACTCGTCAAGCGTCGGAGCCTGAACCAAGCCATGAGCCGCCGCCAAGCTGACCGCGCCGAGTCGCACCGTGCCCGCGCACTCCGTGCCCCGACAGATCAGGCCGGGGCCGACATCGTCCGCACCGTCCCCGCCGGACGCCACGGCCGCGCCACCGGTCAGCGCCACGCTCCCGGTGCCGCCCGAGTAGCCGCCGCCGATCCCGGCGCCCCCGCCGGACCCACCGGTCGCCTTCACGGCGCCACCCGTCACCGTGATGTCGCCGCCACTGGCATCCTCACCGCCGCCGATCCCGGCCGCCCGCAGGCCACCGACCGCGGCGACCCGTCCGCCGCTGATCCGTGTGCTCCCGCCGGCGCCGTGTTGGCCGCCGCCGATCCCCGCGCCCCCGGCGCCGCCCGTGGCCGTCACTCGGCCGCCCGCGATCCGCACCGCGCCGCCGGCGGCACCCTGACCGCCGCCGATCCCCGCGCCGCCGGCGCCGCCCGTGGCCGTCACCTGGACGCCGTTCAGCGTGATGGCACCGGCCTCTTGGCCGGCGCCGCCGCCGATCCCCGCGCCGTCCGCCGCGCCGGAGACCGTCAGTGTCGCGCCCGCGGACGACGTGCTCACCACCGACAGCGTGTTGCCGGCCGGCACCAGGACACCCGCCACGGCGCTGACGCCATCGGCGGTCGCGATCCGCACGTCACCGCCGACGTTCAACTCGAGGTTCGCGCCATTGGCCAGCCGAATCGGGCTGCCGGCGGTCGAGCTGAGGTTCAAGCCATCGGCCAAGCCGATCGCGATGGGCGTCGCCCGCGAGCCGTCGCTCGCGGCGTCCGGCATCTGCCCGTCGAGCGCGAGCGTCGTGTCCGCGGGGAGATCCGAGCCGAGGATCAGCCTCGTCGACGCCGTCTCAAGACCCGTGCAGCCCGAGAGCGGGCAGCTCGCGACGCCGGTCAGCGTCATCGTGCCATCGCCCGTGTAGGTCAACGTGATCGTGTGTCCGTCGGACACGTTCGCCGCCCCGATGCGCCACACGGCGGACGGGTCGACGGCCACGAAGGCGACGTCGACCGTGTGGTCCGCCACGACATTCTCGAAGTCGTACGTGCCGACCACGGGCACGGCCTGGCCGTCCACCGTGACCGAACCGATGCGATAGCCGGCGTCCGGGATGAACCCGATGGCCTGGTCCGCGCCGGCCCTCACCCGGACCACACCCGACGGTGTCACGGCCCCATGGGCGTCACCGCCCGCGTCCGCCGTGGCCCGCGCCGTGATCGTGAAGTCCGAGGCGTCCGTCAACCAATGGTCGGTCGATGGGACGGTGTAAACGGGCGTGGTGGCCGGCACGTTGACGCTGAACGGCCCCGTCGCGGCGATCATGACGCCGGAGTAGCCGCCCTTCGGCGCCCACGCCTCCATGGCCAGCACATCGGCCGGGAAATCGGCCCCGAACCACGCCAGGTCATCGCTCGAAGGAGTCTGGGCGAGACGTCCACGCGCCAGGGTCGGAACGTTCACGAGCTCGCCCGCCAACGCGCCCGCCGCGACATACACGGGATAGACCGGTGTCTGGTCCGCCGTCGTCGGCGCCATGACGGAGTTCGGCGCGAACACGGCGCCACCCTCGATCACGACCGAGTCACCGGCCGCCCCCGGCACGAGGAACCCGGCGTAGCCACCGCCCTGGCCGATGTCGTAGGGCTTGTCCTGGCCCGACGTGGACCCGCCGCGCGCGACCACCTCCGTGGCCGTCCCGCCGATGACGATGTCGCCGGCCGCGCCGCCGAAGCCGCCGCCAATGCCGGCCGCACCCGAGCCGCCCTTCGCCACCACGGTGCCACCGGAGATTTGGACGGAGCTGGCCGAGCCACCACCGCCGCCGCCAATGCCGGCGCCCGTGGTGCCGCCGACGGCTCTGACCTCACCGGACACGATCGCGATGGAACCGACCTGGGCCCCGGCCTCACCGCCGATGCCGGCGGCCGCGGCGGCCCCCGTCGCCGTCAACGAGCCCCATGCCGTCCCGGCGCGCGCGGTCGGTGCGAGCGTGTCCGTCCCCTTGATCTCGAGGCTGGAAGTGCCGCTGACCATGATGGCGGCGTGGCCTGAACCGCGTGCCGTCACGGTGTTCTTGCCGACCAGCGCCAACGACACGGACACGCCGTTCATGAGTTCGATGGGACTCTGGCTCGGACCCGTCAGCGTCACCGACTTCAGCGTCAGGTGACCGGAACCGTTCCGCATGCCACCCGCCATCGTGCCATCGAGCAGCACCGTCAGGTCGGACGGAACCGGCGCCGTGCCGGACCCATCGAGCACGACGTCGACATACGCCGTCGGCAGGCCCGTGCAGTCCCCCGCCACCGCGGGACACTGCGCGAGGCCGGAGATGGAGAAGGTGTCAGCCGTGTCGGGAGCGAGGCGAATCTGCTTGGACGAACCGAGCGACACCCGGTTCACGGTGACCGCGAAGCCGAACACGACGCGGACCGTGTGAGCGCTCGTCACATCGGCCAACGTGTAGGTGAAGCCCCCCGCCTGGCCGTCCGCCAGGTCGACCGGCTGGCCGTCGACGTTCACCTCGGCGACCCACGCGCCGTCCGCGGGCTCGATCTGGAAGCCCTGGTCGGCCCCGCCCCTGACCGCGATATTCGTCTGGGCGCCATTGCCGCCCTGAAGGACCGCGCCGCGCGACGGCGTCACCGAGCCGCCGGGGCTCACCGAAAGAGTCACGACGTTCGGGTCGACCAGCAGCCAGTTGCTGGAGGTCGGGTCGTGCACGGTGACCAGTTCCGCGCTGACATGCAGGTCATAGCTCTTCGCCGCCGCCCCGGAACCCGTCGTGATCCCGTGGTAATCACCCGGCAACGCCCATGGCGCCGACGCGGCCTCCGTCACGGGGAAGCCCGTGTCCGCGAAGAACTGCGCCTGGTCCGCCGTCATCGTGGTCCACACGAGTCCGGCCGGCAGGCCGCCGCCCGAGAGCGTGACCCCGCCTTGGAGAGAGGCCGGCACCCACACCGGGTACAGCCGCTGGCCCGAAGCGTTCACGGGCTGGAGCAACAGCGCGGGTTCCATATGCGTCCCAAACACCGTGCCGCCCGTCACGACGAGCCGGTTGCCAACCGTTCCGGCGGCCGCGGTCTCGTCGTAGTCCGCTCCCGCGCCCAGATCCTGCGCCGGCGCCCCAACCGAGTCACGGACCATCGGAACCGCTCCGCCCTGGACGCCCGCGTCGATCGTGCCGCCAGCGGTGGCCGCGACGATCGTGCCCGGGCCGATGAAGACATCGCCCGCGCCCCCGCCATAACCGCCGCCGATGCCGGCGCCGCCGGCCCCGCCAACAGCCCAGACGGACAACACGGTGCCGAAATCCTGCCCGAGCCGGAAAGTGATCCGCCCGGCCGCCTCACCCGTCCCGCCGCCGATGCCGGCGCCGCCCGCCGCGCCGGAAGCCTGCAGAGTGGTCCCCGCCATGACGCCGACGATCGCGACCGTCGAGCCGTGATCGACCTCAAGGCCGGCCGCCCCCGACGTCGAAGCGGCAGCGTTCACGAGCCGGTTCTGACCGAGGAAATACAGTGTCACGTTCGCGCCGCCCGTCACCTCGAGCGGTGCACCATCGGCCGGCTGGACGTCCATGCCGAACACCACGATCGCGACAACACCCGTGCGAGCGATCGTCGGAGCCTCGCCGAGCCCGCCGTCGACCACGACCCGCGTGGTCCTCAGATGATCCAGCTGAATGGCCAGATCGTTCACAGCGAGCCCCGTGCAGTCGCCGAACCCCGCGGGGCAAGCCACGCCCTTGACGCTAACCGTCGTGGAACCCGTGTACTCGATGGTCACGAGCCCGTCGGGCACGATCTGGTCCGTCAGCACGAGCGTCGGGCGCTGGCCGAACACGACCTCGATCGTGTGGTGGCCGTGCACGCCGGAGAACGTGTAGTGGTCGCGCGGCAACGGGGTGACGGCCGTGCCGTCGACGATGACGGAACTGACCGTGAAGTCCTCATGCGCCCCGAACTTGAACGTGACATCGGCGCCGTCGCGCGCCGTCACGGCGCCGGCCGGGCTGATCTCGCCGACCACCCCGTAGCCCTTGTCGACGTCCGAGCCGTTCACCGCGCTGGCATCGATCTCCGCCGGACCGATCAACAGCCAGTTGTCCGACCCCGAGTCCATCGGGGACGGATAGCCGCTCCCGACGATGGCCGAATACGAGCCCGTGCCAGCCACTTCGATCGAACCGTACGTGCCGGTCGGCTGCCACATGACGGCCGCGATCCGGTCCGACGGGAAGATCCCGCCGAGGAAAGCGGCCTGCCCGTCGGTGATGGCGGCGGCCGACCCGACCAGCTCCGGGCTGCCGCCCGAGATCCGCGCGCCCGACGGCACACCCGCCGGCACGAACAGCGGGGCCAGGGTCTGCCCCGACGGGCCGACCGGCCGGAGGTAAGAGTTGGAGGCGCCGTACAGCGAGCCGCCCGCCACGATCACCCTGTTGCCGGACTGGCCCGGCGCCTTGTCGCCCGGAGCGTTCCCGCCCGCGCCGACATCGTTGGCCTGGACCGACGCGCCGATGCCGGCCGCCGCCACGACGAACGCATCCGGTTCGATCGTGATGTCGCCGGCCGCGCCGCCGAACCCACCGCCGATACCCGCGGCGCCGGAACCGCCTTCGGCCTCGACCAGGCCGGACGTCAACTGAATCTCGCCGCCGTCAGGCGCGTCGCGATCCCCGCCGATGCCGGCGGCGCTGGAACCGCCGGACACATTCAACATGCCCGCACCGCCGGACGCCGATTTCACGACCAGCTTGTTGCCGGCCGGCACCTCGATGCCGGCGACGCCGTCAGAGGCCGTCACGGTGTTCGCCCCGTTCAACGTCAGCACGACGTTCTCGCCGTTCTTCAATGCGATCGGCGGCTTGGCGCCGCCCGTCATCGTGACCCCGTCCAGCTCGATGTCGAGCGCCGTGGGCCTGATCCCTTCGCCCGGAGCCTTCCCGCCGTCCACGGCCAGGCTGGCCTTCGCCGGGAAGTCGGACGCCACGAGCACGGACAGCCCGCCCTTCGGCAGGCCCGAGCAGGCGGTCTGGTCGGCGCCGAACGGACACGTGGTCAGCCCGGTGACCTTGAACGCGTCCGAGCCGTCCGCCGCGATCTTCACGGTCGCGCCGTCAGCCACGTCGCTGGAATCCAACCGGATCGTCCGGTGGAACGTGACCTGCATGGAATGCGAAGCCGTGACGTCGGAGAACGTGTAGGAATAGGCCCCGTGGCCGTCCGCGTGGAGCTGCGCGGTCCCGTCCTCGCCGTCCACCTCGAAGCTGAGCGGCGGCGTGCCGTCATCGGCCGCGATCCGGAACGTCTGGGACCCGCCCCATGGCACGTCCTGCGCCGCCGCGGGCGTGATCGTGCCACCGGAGCCGACCACGGACGGCGTGACCCGGTTCGTGTCGATCGCGAAACCGACCTGGATCTGGTGCGCGCCGAGGATCGACGCGATCGTGTATTGCGTGCCGGACAGCTGCCCCAGCCCGTCCTGGCCGTTGTCCGTCAGAGTCGCCACGTGGTGGTGCGCGGCCGGAGTCAGCGTCAACGCCACACTCTGCCCCCACGGCACCGTTAACGGCCCGGCCGGGCTCACGGTCCCGTCGCCGTCGGAGTCGATCACGACGGTCTCGTACGGAGCCAATTGCAGTTCGATGGCGGGTGGCGCACCGGAGTCGGTGACGTCGAACGGGTCCGACAGCGCGGCCGCATAGCCGTCGAGCGTGGCACGGACCCGGTAACCGGCGCCGTCCGGAACACCGCCGATGGAGTAGGCGCCCGTCCCGGCGTCTGACTCGCCGAACCCGACCACCTGGGCATCGGCGCCGGTCCCGCCCTTGATCACGACCACGGAGGCCGCCACCGGCTGGCTCGTCGACTTGTCGAGCACCGTGCCCTGGACCGTCACGGCCGCCGCCGCGGCGTGCGCGGCGGCAGGGACCAGCGGCGCGATGAAGGCCATCGCGACAGCGCCCAGCAGCGCCCATGCCGCCAACCAGGCATGCCGCACGGGCCGCCCAGGCAGCCCGTCCCGCGACCGGCCCGTGCGGCCCGTGCGGCCGGTGGGAGGCGTGACCGCGCGGCGCGTTCCGGAAACCGCCGGGGAGACGGTCGAATGGCGTGGCCAGCGCGGCCGCCGGCATCCCTCGAGCGCACGGGGCTCGTAAACGGCGGCGGACAACGGCCGTGAGTGACGTTCGGACATCATGCCCTACTCCTTGACGCACACATGGGGCGGAACCATGGGACGGGGAGGGCGGCTGGGACGGCACGGGGCGTCGCGGCCGGCGCACGGAGGTACGCGCGGGCCTGGGGTCGGTCAGGATCGGGGCTGGTCAGGACCAGCGGCGAGAGTGAGCCGGGTAGCCGGCCGGAGCCCCAGTGGAGCGGCCATCGGGGGGATGGGATGAGGCAGGACGATGACGGGGCTCCTGCTTCATCGGTGGGGCGGGGCTCCGGACTCTCGCCGGACTTCTCAAACGATACTCGATTTCGCGCCATCAGGCACAAACGATCGCGAAAACCCGGCGCGTCGCACTAGCGGCCCCACCGCGTGAGTTACCTCACTATTCGCCGGATCACTAGGCCCTTCGGCCCAGAACGTGCCTACGCTTGCCACACCAACCAATGCCACCCCTCGAAGGAGCAAGGAAACCATGAAAGCAGTGCAGCTGATGGACCACAACGGCACGATCGAGTTGCGCGACGTGCCCGAACCCACCCCGGGGCCAGGCCAGGTCCTCCTGAAGATGAAGGCGGCGGGCCTGTGCCACTCCGACATCACCGTCATGTACGGCCAGGCCGGCACCGACGGCTACGCCGTCCCCATGACCCTCGGCCACGAATGCGTCGGCGAAGTCGTCGGCAGCGGCGACGGCACCAAGGACCTCGTCTCCATCGGCCAGAACGTCGTGGTCTACGGCCCGTGGGGCTGCGGCCGCTGCGAGATGTGCGCCGAAGGCTTCGAGAACTACTGCACGAAAGCCCAGGAGCTCGGCATCACCTACCCCGGCCTCGGCCATGACGGCGGCGCCGCCGAATACATGCTCGTCGACCGCGC
>JAISIU010000234.1 GCA_031261885.1 Bifidobacteriaceae bacterium | reverse complement strand
CGCGCTCCCGGAGCAACGCCCGCCGCTCCGGGTCCGTCACGACCATCTGGGCGCACTTGAGGCCCGGAATGTTGAAGCTCTTCGAGGCCGAGAACGCCGTCACCGTGTGGCGGGCAGTGGCTTGGGACAGCGAGGCATAGGGCACGTGGCGGGCGGGGGAGAAGATGAGCGGCGCGTGGATCTCGTCGTTGAACACGAGCCCGTGGTGGGCCTCGACCACGGCCGCGACGCGCTCCATCTCCTCGGGGCTGTAGGCCTTGCCGATCGGGTTGTGCGGGTTGCACCAGATCAGCGCGCGCCCACCGGCCGCGAACGCCCGGTCCAGGTCCTCTTCCGCGAGCCGCCACGGGTCAGCGGCGGCCGGGTCGTAGCTGAGCGGCACCTCGATCACCGGGTGCCGGTACAGCGCGGGCAGCGTCACGAACGGCATGTAGGCCGGGGTCGGCACGATGACGGGCGCGCCCGGGTCCAGGAAGCACAGGAGGAACTTGCCGAGGGCGTCGAGCACGTCCGTGGTCAGCACCACCTGGTCCGGGTCGATGCGCCAGTCGTGGCGGCTCGCCTGGAACTCCACGGTGGCCTGGCGCGCCTGGGCGGCGAGGCGGCCGGAGAGGTAGCCGGTCTGGGACAGCACCGCCGGGTCGTGAAGCGCGCGCGCCACGACGGGCGCCATCGGGAAGTCCATCTCCGCGATCGAGGCGCCGAGCGCGTCCGGGTGGGCGTCCCACTTGACCCAGTGCCCGGCTCGCAGCTGGTCAACGGTGATGCGGTCGATCCGGGCGGAGAACTCGGGAAAGGTCTCGCTGGTTGTTTCGCTGCCTGCCTCGCTCATGGGGCCATAGTCCCAGCTGGGAGTGTTTACGACAAGACCCGGCCGGGGTATTCACAGTCGGTGAACTGGAGTGGGGGTGCACGATGTCGGGGCGCGCCCGGGGCGGGAGGGGAACCTTTGTGGGGAGACAGACCGGGGCCCCGGCCCTCCTCTCGGAGGACCGGGGCCCCGTGCCTGTCAGGGTTTGCCGTCGCCGCGCCTGAGCAATGCACCGGGCGCGGCGGCGGCGTTCACCGGGCCTACTTGTGGATCTTCACGGACTTGGAGGCCCGCACCACGGTGGTGTAGCCGGTCTTCGAGCCCGTCACCTTCACGATGATGCGGTCGCCCCTGTCGGAGCGCTTCACCTTGTAGGTCTTGGCCTTGGCGTTCTTGATGGCCTTGCCGCCGTTGTACCAGCGGTAGCTGATCTTGGTGCCGGCGGTCCACTTGTCGGAGCCGAGGATCGCCTTCAACGTGCGGCCGGCGCGGTGGACGCCCTTGATGGTGGGCCGGGCCGACTGCAAGGTCTTCAGCGCCCGTTCGAGCGCCTGGACCTGGGACGGCGTCAGCGTGACCGTGGCCGTGGCCGTCGGCTGCGGGGCCGCGACACGGACCGTGGCCGTGGTCGTGGGACCGGGCACCTGGACCGTCGCCGTCTTCGTCGCGGCCGGCAGGGTCACGGTCTGGGTCGGGCCGGGCGCCGGGGAGGTGACCGTCGCGGTTGAGGTGGCCGTGACCGTCGATGTCGGGCCGGGCACCGTCTCAGTGACGGTCGGCGCCGGCAGCGTCACGGTGACCGTGGGCGCCGGCATCGTGACGGTTGACGTCGGGCCGGGCACCGTCTCGGTGACCGTTGGAGCCGGGGCCGTCACGGTGGCCGTGGCAGTCTCCGTGGCCGTGACCGTCGATGTCGGGCCGGGCACCGTCTCGGTGACGGTCGGGGCCGGCGCGGTCACGGTCGCGGTGGCCGTGACCGTGGCGGGCTGGTAGTCGATCAGGCCGTCGATGGCGTCCTCGAGGGCCTGGGTGCAGGAGTCGACGTCCGGTTGGCTCACGTCCGTGCTGGCCAGCAGCGCCTGGGCCGCCGTCAGCGCGTCCTGGTACGCCTTCCAGCTGGCCGCCGTGTAGGCGGAGCCGTCCTGGTAGCCCTGCTGGGCCGAGGCGACGGCGGCGGCCAGCGCCGTCGTGTCACCCCGTTTCACGACGTTCGAGTAAGCCTCGAGCAGCGCCCGGTAGGCGTCGCCGACGGCCTGGGCGGACGGGATCTCGCCGGAGCCGGTGGACGGCAGGACGGCCGCGGCGGCGTCGAGCGCGGCCTTGACCGGAGCCCACGAGCTGGCCGTGTAGCCCGCCTCCTGGCCCGCCACCTGGGTGTACAGGCTGAACAGCGCGACCAGGTCGGAGCGGGCGCCGCCCACGCCGGTGTTGCCGGCGTAGTCGACGGCCTGGACCTGGAACTTCGAGATGTCGAAGTTGCCGGCGGACACGAGGTTCGTCAGGTCGACGGCCGCGGAGTACGTGCCGGAGTTGACGAGCATCGGCGTGCCGACCTCGGCGCCGTCGTAGTAGTAGGCGATGGCCTGGATGCCGGTGTCGTCGGTCGCGGACACGTCGATCCGGTTGTCGGTCCCGAGCGTGCCGAGCGTCACGGTCGGCGCCGTGGTGTCGACCTTGAGCTGGAAGTCCGTGGACTGCACCGGGGCGGCCGGGCTGGCGGCGTCGAGGTAGGCCGCGATGGCCGACTTCGACGCGTTGTAGCCGAGGTCCTCGAGGAACGACTTCTCGACCACGGCCCGCACCTCATAGGTGTACTGGCCGTCCGGCACCTTCGCGCCGGTCGAATCCGTGCCGTCCCACGCCATGTCGCGCTTGTACTTCGTGCCGTAGGTGGCCGCGATCTGTTGGGTCTCGTTGCCGTCGTTGTTGCGCTCCTCGAAATACTCGTACTCCGGGCCGAGCGTCTTGACGATGTTCCCGGCGGCGTCCTTGATGACCACGGAGATGGCCTTCGCGTTGCGTTCCAGCGCGAGGTTGGCATAGGCGATGTCGTACTGGCCGTCGCCGTTCGGGCTGATCGCCGACCAGTCCCCGTTCATCGACCCTCCGTCGCGTGCGGTCTGGAAGTAGTCGCGCACGGGCTGGGCCTCGTTCTCGACCTTGAAACCGGGCCACGGATCGCCCGTGAACTGGTTGACGCCGAGCGGCGCCTCCGCGCCCTTGGACAGCGTCGCGAGCGAGCTGATCCAGTACTCCGGGTAGTCGGTGTCCGTGATCTGCTTGGAGGAGATGTCCTGGTAGGCGTTGTACGTGTCGAAGATCGGCGCCTTGTTCCAGTCGCCGACGAACCCGTTGACGGGGATCGAGACGTTGTTGTCGGAGTTCTGCGTGCCGTCGAAGAACACGAACCCGTCGAGGAACCAGCCGTTCGGGAACAGGGTGTTGTAGTTGGCGACGTCGGAGTTCGCCATCGTGAACTTCAGCGTGACGGTCGTGGACGTGCCGGCCGGAACCTCGATCTGGGCCGGGGCCGAGCCGGAGGCGTACTTGTTGACGTTGTTCGACTGCCCGCCCGTGATCAGCGCGCCGTTCGTCACGGAGTCCAGCGTGATCTGCGCGGACTCGATCGGATCGGTGTCGGCGCCGGTCGTGGACGTGCCGCTGGTCAGCGACGTCTTGCCGCCCGATGTCGTCGTGGCGTCGGTCTGCAGCACGCCGGAGACGTCGTAGTCCACCGCGGTGGGCCCGAAGTTGTCGAGCGCGAACTGGATCGTGCCGTCCTCGGGGTTGACCTTGTCGCCGAGCTCAACCTTGGTCCTCGGCGCCTGGCCCGTGGCCGGGTTGTAGGTAACCAGGTTGCGCAGGATGACGTCGCTCTTCAGGGCCTGGCCGATGTTGACCTCGCCGGCGCCCTGCTTGCGCGGGGAGAAGTACCGGTTCTGTGTGGTGCCGGTCATCGGCTTCAGCGGTGTGGCCGTCGAGGCGGCCAGCTGGTTGACGAGGTTCGAGTAGGCCTGCGAGCCCGTGGTGCCGTCGTAGGCCCCGACCCCCTCGCGGAACGTGCCGTTCTGGATCTTCTGGTCGACGATCTGCTGGATCAGGAGGAACGAGCCCTCCATGTCCGGCGAGGCCATCGACGTGCCGGACATCGTCGAGTAGCTGTTCGTGCCCGTCAGCGTGTACGTGCCGTCGGCGTTCTGGACCTCGTCGCCGGCCACGGAGCTCCAGACGGTGCCGCCCGGGGCCATGATGTCGGGCTTGAGGTCGAGCGACTCCGGGTCGCCCCAGCTGGAGAAGCCGGACGGCATCCCCGGGCTCGTCGAGCTCGACGCGCGGGTCGCGTAGACGTGGTCCTTGAAGCTGACCGTGATCGGCTCGCCGTCGGCCAGCAGCGTGACGGCGGCGGCCGTGCCGGCGATCTGCCCGATGTACGGGACGGTCAGCCCGCTCAGCAGGGCGGGGTCGGTCACCGGGACCGCGCCCGCGCCCGCGCCGCTGCTGCTCACCTCGTAGCCGATGACGGCGACGGCGCCGCTGGCGTCGAGCGCGGAGACATCGGCGGCGGTGAACACGGCCTCACCCGCGCCGGCCGTCACGGGCGCGAGCACGACCTTGCCGGTCAGCGAGCCCGGAGCGACGGAGTACACGTCGGCCGGGGACACGGCCGCGACATCGTACGTCCCGGTCAGCGTGGCGCCGATCTTCTGGCCCGTCGCGAAGTACTGCGTGTCCGGCACGTTGAACTGGCTCGTGGCCGGGACGCCGGCGGTGTCGCCGTTCGCGAAGTAGAGGTCCGTGGTCGAGTGGTCGAACCGGACCGACACCGGGTTCTCGGCGAGCGCCGCGGTGATCGCCTGGCCCTGCGTGCGGCCCAGCGTCGCGATGACGGGCAGCGTCCGCATCGTCGGGTCGGAGTAGGCGGCGCGGTTGTCCGGGTAGGCGGCCGAGCTCGAGTTGGAACGGTAGACGATGACGGCGCTCGCGCCGGACTTGATGAGCGCGGTCTCGACGTCCTTGCTGAACGGCATCGTCGCGACGTCGCTGATGGTCGTCGAGACGACCGCGATCTTGCCGGCCAGTTGGCCCGTGATGTCGGTCTGGCCGGTCGCGGCCTGGATGTCGGCGTCGGATCCGGTCTTCACGTCGACCAGCGGGTAGGTGCCGGGCAGCACGCTCATGAGGCCCTTCTGCCAGTCGGGATTGGTCGTGGCGTCGGAGTCGTACTGGGCGAGCTGGCCGTAGATCGTGGCCGGCGCGTCGCCGCCAGCGGTCGGGGTGGAGAACACGAGGTCCGTGGAACCGGAGGACGTGTACTGCATGTCGTAGCCGGTCGCGTTGTTCGAGGCGACCGTCATCGGCCCGTAGAGCGAGCCGGAGAACCCGACAGTGCCGGCGTTCGGCTTCGTCGTCGCGAGGCTCATGCCGGGCAGCTGCCCGCCGTAGTAGTTGTCGCGGTAGTCGTTGCCGGCGGAGACGGCCACGGAGATGCCCGCGGCCTGGGCGCGGTTGTAAGCCTTCTGGTAGCCGGCCTGGGCGTAGGTGTTCGCGGTGGAGTTGCCGTTGCCGATGCCGAGCGAGAGGTTGAAGGCGTTGACGCCGAGCGTGACGGCGTCGTCGAGCGCCGCGAACACGGATTCGTCGGTCTCCTGGCCGAACGGGTCGTAGTCGTCGAAGATCTTGAAGAAGAAGATCTGGGCGTCCTTCGCGATGCCCGTGAACTTGCCGTTGCCGGTGTTCCCGGCGACGATGCCGGAGACGTGCGTGCCGTGGGTCGAGTAGTAGGGCAGTGACGGGTGGGAGACGGCGTCGGTGTCGCCCTGGTTGTAGTCGGCCTGGAACGGCAGTTTCTCGGAGGTCCAGAAGTCGCCGTCGAGGAACTCCTGCTGGACCTCGGAGGAGAAGCCCGGGGTCTGGATGTCGGAGTGGAACCACGTGGACCAGCTGGAGGTGAAGAGGTTCATCTCGGGGTTGGCGTCGAGGATGTTCTCGATGTCCTGCTTGGACTTGTAGTTGCCGGGGTGGGCGGCCGTGATGGACGGATCCATGTAGCTGAAGGCTTCGTGTTCGTCCCAGATGCCGGAGTCGAAGATCGCGGCGACCTTGCCGGCGCCCGTGAAGCCGGCGGCCCAGGCCTGGTCCGCGCCCGTCTGGTTGACGGGGCCCGAGGGGCCGAGCGCCTGGCCGTCGCCCGTGACGACATCGGCGCTGTCGGTCTGGTCGGCGGATTCGGGGACCTGGTAGCTCTCGGACAGGTAGACGTCCGCGACGCCGGGCAGGGCCTTGACCTTGGAGATCAGGCCGAACGGGATGCGGGCCGCGAAGCCGTTGAGGACGTTCGTGTAGCTGTAGCGGAACTCGGCCTTCGGGTAGAGCTTCGCGACGGCGGCCTCGACCTTCGCCTGGCCGTCGGCCTCTTTGTCGCGGAAGGCCTTGGCCTGGGTCGAGGAGACGGCGGATTTGCCGTCGGAGTAGCCGGCCATGAGGGCGGGCTGGTCCATGACGCTCGGTGCGGTCAGGTCGACGATGACGGAGACCACTTGGGAGTCGGAGTACGGCTGGGCGTCGGCCGCCTTGGAGGCGGGCTTCGTCATCTGGTCGATGAGCGTGGCGCCGGCCGATGAGGCGGCGGCGGGCGGGGTGGCGCCGGTGGCGGCGAGGACCGCGAACTGGCCGATGGCCAGCGCGCCGGCCACGGCCGCGCCGATCAGCGCGCGGCGGGCCGTGTGGCCCGGTGTCGGTGGATGGAGATGGGTTGGTCTATGAGACATGGGGGATCGCGCCTTCGCTTGGCTTGGATGTGGGGATTGGGAATGGTGTCAGGATTCCGGGCCGGCCGTGTGGCGCGGCGTCGCGCGGCCGGCCTGATGGGTGTGATGTCGTGGGAGAGCGAAGAGTGACCCGGGTTCAGGGTGCGGTTTTGCCACAGGAGAGTCAGGGTCGTGTGGGGTCGCCACGATGGGAGTTCGTTCGCCCACAGCGAACATAACACGCGCCGCGGGAGACCGTCAAAGGGTTTCGCCACAGAAACGGCCAAGATTTCGCGGCCGATGCCGGACGGTTCCGTTCACGCCGCCCGGCGCCACTCGGCATCGTCCACCCCGCCATTTCGTCACAATTTGGTAACGATCGCGGTTCCGTTTCCTGACGTGGCGGGAAAGGTGACTAGATTACCGGCAACGGTTGACCCACGTGCGTGGGGCGACCATAATCCAAACCGATGGAACCCTGACAGGTCCTGACAACTCAACGGAACCAACCAACCAGACTCTTCGCCCACCCCATCCGGGTGACACACCTGACCCATTCCCAAACCAACCCAACCCATCCCCACCACACCAGTTCACGGCATCGCCGCGACCCCCGTGCGCGGCGTCCGATCCGGTCACAGAAGACCGAACGGACCGCCGGCCAGGTCAAAGGCGCGAAACGGGCATCATCGACGTCGCCCGGTCCGCGGCCCCGCGCCCGCGATGACCGAACGAAGGAGGTCACGCACGTGACTAGGAGAACCCACACCATCCGCCGGGCCCGCCGCAGCGCCGCCATCGGCCTCGTGGCCGCCGCCGCCATGGCCCTCACGGCCTGCGGCTCCGGCGCCAAAACCACCTCGTCGTCCACGGCCGCGGCCGGCGCCTCCGGCAGCGGCGGCTTCACGAACGGCATCGTCACCCTCAGGGGCGGCGAACCGCAGAACCCGCTGATCCCGACGAACACGAACGAGGTGTTCGGCGCGCGCATCGAGACGAACCTCTTCGCCGGCCTCGTCTACTACGACGCCGACGGCGAGACCCAGATGGACGCCGCCGAATCGATCACCCCGAACGCCGACTACACCGTGTTCACGGTCAAGCTTCGCAGCGGCATGACGTTCGACAACGGCGACCCCGTGGACGCCGACTCCTTCATCAACGCCTGGAACTTCGGCGCCTACGAGGGCAACGCCCAGCTGTGCGCCGACTTCTTCCAACCGATCCAGGGCTACAAGGAAGAGAACGCGCCGTTCGAGGCCGACTCCAACTACAAGCCGAAGGACGGCGACGTCGTCACGCTGTCCGGCCTGAAGAAGGTCGACGACCTCGACTTCACGATCACGATGGCCCAGGCCACACCCGACTGGCCCGTCCACCTCGGCTACAACGCCTATGACCCCCTGCCCAAGTCCGCCTTCGTGAAGAACACGACGACCCCGATCACCGACGCCGCCGGCAACCCGCTCATGACCGTCGACCCCGCCTACGGCGAGAACCCCGTCGGCAACGGCCCCTACAAGCTCAAGGGCCAGGGCGCCTGGCAGCACAACGTCAAGATCGACCTCGTCCCGTCCAAGACCTACGACGGGCCCAGGAAGCCGCACAACGGCGGCCTCACCTACGAGTTCATCACCGAGCTCGAGACCGTCTACTCCGACCTCCTGGCCGGCAACCTCGACGTCACCGACGAGATCCCCGAATCCGCCTTCACGACGTTCGAATCCGACCTCGGCTCGCGCGCCGTGAACCTGGCCGGCACGAACTTCCAATCCTTCACGATCCCGTCCCGCCTGCCGCACTTCTCCGGCCAAGAGGGCCAACTGCGCCGCCAGGCCCTGTCCTACGCCATCGACCGCGCCACGATCTGCAAGACGATCTTCAACGGCACGAGGACGCCGGCCAAGGACTTCTCCTCGCCGCTCATGGCCGGCTACTCCGCGAACATTCCCGGCAACGAGGTCCTGAGCTACAACCCGACCAAGGCCAAGCAACTGTGGGCCCAGGCCGACGCCATCTCCAAGTGGTCCGGCACCTTCGAGATCGCCTACAACGGCGACTCCTCCCACGGCCAATGGGTCGAAGCCGTGCTGAACTCCATCAACCAGGTGCTCGGCATCAAGACCGCGCCGAAGGTCTACCCGACGTTCCAGGCCATGCGCACCGACGTGACGGACCGCAAGATCCAGACCGCCTTCCGCACCGGCTGGCAGGCCGACTACCCGTCGATCTACGACTACCTCGCGCCGCTGTACGGCACGGGCGGCGGCTCGAACGACGGCGACTACTCGAACACCGACTTCGACAACCTGCTCACCGAAGGCCTCAAGCAGAAGACGGCCGACGAATCCGCCGTCTACTACAACCAGGCCCAGGAAATCCTCATGAAGGAACTGCCCGCGATCCCGCTCTGGGTCCAGAACATCGTCGGCGGCTCCTCGACGAAGGTCTCGAACGTCAAGTGGGGCTGGGACACCGTCCCGATCGCCTACCTGATCGAAAAGCCCGAGTGACCTGAAGCTTCGCGGGCGCCGCCGGCCCGGGCGCCGGGCCCGGCAGCGCGCGCGAGACCCCCGGTAGGGCGCCAAACGCCCGGGCCGGTCCGCCGCCTGCTGGTGGGGCGCCACGGCGGCGGGCCGGCCCGGGCCCTCACCCCCCGCGGGCGGGCACGGACGGCCGGGGCGGGCACGGGCGCGCGGGCAGGAACCGGAAACAGGCGACAAGGAACAGGCGACAGGCCGAGAAGGAAGGAGGCGGCACCGGTGGGCTGGTACATCGGCCGACGGCTGCTGCAGATGATCCCCGTGTTCCTCGGGGCCACGCTGCTGGTCTACGCCATGGTCTTCCTGCTGCCCGGCGACCCGATCGTCGCGATGTTCGGCGAACGCCAGGTCAACGCCGCCGTCGCCAACCAGCTCCGGGCCCAATACCACCTCGACAAGCCGTTCATCATCCAATACCTGCTCTACCTCAAGGGCGTCGTCACCGGGAACTTCGGCATGAGCTACTCGGGCCGCCCCGTCTCCCAGATCGTGGCCCAGGCCTACCCCGTCACCGTCAAACTGGCCGTCATGGCGCTCTGCATCGAGGCCATCTTCGGGGTCGTGCTCGGCGTCATCGCCGGTCTGAGGCGCGGCGGCTGGTTCGACTCGACCGCCCTCGTCCTCTCGATGCTGCTGATCGCGGTCCCCACCTTCGTCATGGGCTTCGTGCTCCAAACCCTGCTCGGCATCAAACTCCAATGGCTGCCGGTGACCGTCGGGGGAGAAGTGTCGGTCAAATCCCTCCTCATGCCGGCGTTCGTGCTGGCCGGCGTCTCGATGGCCTACGTCCTCAGGCTCACGCGCAACTCCGTCGCCGAGGTGTCGACGGCCGACTACGTCCGCACGGCCACCGCCAAGGGCCTGTCCCGCCACACGGTCGTCACGAAGCACATCCTGCGCAACTCGCTGATCCCCGTCGTCACGTTCCTCGGCGCCGACCTCGGCAACCTCATGGGCGGCGCGATCGTCACCGAGGGCATCTTCAACGTCCCCGGCGTCGGCAACGCCCTCTACCAGGCCATCCTGAAATCGGAGGGCTCCACGGTGGTCTCGCTCGTGACGATCCTCGTGCTCGTCTTCATCATCGCCAACCTCGTCGTGGACCTGCTCTACGCCGCCCTGGATCCGAGGATTCGCCTTGTCTAGCCGCCAGATCAAAACCCAATCCTCCGGTGGACCCGACTCGGAACTGCCCACCCCGCGGCACTTTTTCGCCTCCGACGACACCGCGCTCTTGAGCGACGTCGACGTCTTCGACGAATCCGCGCCCCCGTCCAGCCTGTGGCGCGAGGCCGGCCGCAAACTGGTCCGCCAGCCCAAGTTCATCGTCTCCGTGCTGCTCATCGCCGTCATCCTGCTGGCCGTCGCCTGGCCCACGCTGTTCACGAAGGTGCCGAAGAACTCCTGCGACCTCTCGAAATCCCTCGACGGGCCCAGCGCCGGCCACCCGCTCGGCTTCGAGAAGCTCGGCTGCGACATCTTCTCCCGCGTCGTCAACGGCGCCCGCCCGTCCGTCTCCGTCGGCGTGCTCACGACCCTGCTGGTCGTCATCATCGGCGGGCTGATCGGCGCGCTGGCCGGCTGGTACGGCAAATGGGTCGACGCCCTCCTCTCGCGCATCACCGACATCTTCTTCGCGCTCCCGCTCGTGCTCGCCGCCATCGTCTTCCTCCAGGCCTTCGGCCAGCGCGGCGGCTTCCTCGGCGTCTTCTCCGTGGTCGCGGTCATGGCGGCGTTCGGCTGGCCGCAAATGGCCCGCATCACGAGATCCGCCGTGCTCGCCGTGAAGAACTCCGACTTCGTCACGGCCGCCAAGGCGATCGGCGTCTCGCGCGGCAAGATCCTGCTGAAGCACGCGATGCCGAACGCGGCCGCCCCGATGATCGTCACCGCGACCGTCTCGCTCGGCACCTACATCGTCGCCGAGGCCACGCTGAGCTTCCTCGGCGTCGGCCTGCCGATCACGACCCGCTCCTGGGGCTGGCAGATCTCCGACGCCAAGACCATGCTGCGCACCGCCCCCGAGGTCCTGCTGTGGCCCGCTGCCGCGCTCGCGCTCACGGTGCTCGCGTTCATCATGCTCGGCGACGCGGTCCGCGACGCCCTCGACCCGAAGGCCAGAAGATGAGCCCTCTGTCCGCCGACGCCGCGAACCCGCCGCTGCTGAAGGTGCGCGGGCTCGAGGTCGCGTTTCGCTCCCGCCGGCAGGTGGTCCACGCCGTGCGCGGCGCGAACCTCGAGCTCCGCGCCGGGCACACGATCGCCATCGTCGGCGAATCGGGGTCCGGCAAATCCACGACCGCGCACGCGATCATCGGGCTGCTGCCCGGCACGGGGCGCGTCACGGGCGGGTCGATCCTGTTCAAGGGCCGCGAGCTGGTCGGCCTGCGCAAACGCGACTACGTCGCCCTGCGCGGCAGCGAGATCGGGCTCGTGCCGCAGGACCCGATGAGCAACCTGAACCCCGTCTACCGCATCGGCGCGCAGATCCGCGAGGCCCTGAAGGCCAACGGCATCGACGTGTCGCGGTCCAGCTACAACGCGCTCGTCGACCTCGTGGGCCACGGCATCGAGGACACCCCGGACGGCCGGCTCTACCTCTCGCGCCACGGCTACCACTCGCTGCTCGAGGAGCTCGAACAGCGCGGCGCCGTCAAACCCGACCAGGAGGGCGCCTTCAAGACCGCGCTCAAGGTCGGGTTCTCCACGCGCATGGAGGTGCAGGCCTACCTCCAGGACCTCGGCGTGGCCGACGCCGACCGGCTCGCGCGCATGTACGTGACCGGCTCGAACATGAACGAACGCGTCGCCGGGCTGCTCAGCGAAGCCGGGCTGCCCGACGCCGCCCGCCGCGCCCGCCAATACCCGCACGAGTTCTCCGGCGGCATGCGCCAACGCGCCCTCATCGCGATGGCGCTGGCCGCCCGCCCCGACCTGCTGATCGCCGACGAGCCCACCTCCGCCCTCGACGTCACCGTGCAACGCCAGATCCTCGACCACCTCGGAACCCTGACGCGCGAACTCGGGACCGCGGTGCTGTTCATCACGCACGACTTGGGCCTGGCCGCCGAACGGGCCGAACGGCTCGTCGTCATGTACAAGGGGCGCGTGGTCGAGGCCGGGCCGAGCCTCGAAGTGCTGACCGAGCCGCGCCACGCCTACACGAGGCGGCTCATCGACGCCGCCCCGTCGCTGTCCTCCCGCCGTATCCAGCTCGGCCGGCAGGAGAGCTTCGCCTCTGGTGGTGCGGTCCAGGTGGACGATGCCGGCCGGACCGGTGGGGCGGCAGCGGCGGCCGCCGCTGGGGAACCGGTGGGCATCGCCGAGGCCACGAGCGCGAAAGCGGACGTTTCCGTCCCGGCTGGCGGACCGGCATCGGCGGCCCCCGCCCAGGCGGCCACGGCGAAAGTGGACGTTTCCGTCCCAACCGGTGGACCGGCATCGGGCGCGCTCACCTTCGAGGAGGCGACCGCCGGGCACGCGGTGGTCCTCGAAACCCACGACCTGACCCGCCGCTTCCGGATCCGCGGCTCGCGGCCCGGCGCCTACACGGAGTTCCTCGCCGTGGACGGCGTCTCGCTGAAGGTGGCGCGCGGCACCACGGCCGCGCTCGTGGGGGAGTCGGGGTCCGGGAAGTCGACGGTCGCGAACATGATTCTGTCGCTGCTCGCGCCGAGCAGCGGGACCATCCTGTTCAACGGCGTCGACGAGGCGACCCTCACGAAACGCGAGCGCTTCGAGTTCCGGCGGCGCGTCCAACCCGTGTTCCAGGACCCGTACGGCTCGCTCGACCCGATGTTCTCGATCTACCGGATCATCGAGGAGCCGTTGCGCGTCCACCACTACGGCAACCGGGCCAAGCGGGAGGCGCGCGTGCGCGAGGTGCTCGACGCCGTGGCGCTGCCCGCCGGCATGATGCGCCGCTACCCGAACGAGCTGTCCGGCGGCCAACGGCAGCGCGTGGCCGTGGCGCGGGCGCTCGCGCTGGGACCGGAGCTCATGGTGCTCGACGAGGCCGTCTCGGCGCTCGACGTGCTTGTCCAGGCGCAGGTCCTCGACCTGCTCGCGCGGCTGCAGCGCGACATGGGGCTGACGTACTTCTTCATCACGCATGATCTGGCCGTGGTGCGGCAGATCGCGGACTGGGTGTTCGTCATGGAGAAGGGCCGGATCGTCGAGGAGGGCACCACGGACCGCGTGTTCGACGCCCCCGCGCAGCCCTACACGAAGGCCCTGCTCGACGCGATCCCCGGCGGCTCCCTGAACCTCTTCTGACCCGCTCCGCCCAGGTCCGCGAGGTGCGGGCCCTGCTCGCGCTAGTGCGGGCGCGCTAGTGCGGGCGCGCTGGTGCGCTGCTGCCCCCAAGGTCCCCTGGGGTTGATCCGGAGGTTTTGGCCCTAAAAACTGCCCGTTTTGGGGCCAAAACCTCCGGATCGGTTGGATCAGGGCCGGGCCAGCGCGGCGCGGACTTCCGCCACGACCTCGGCCGGGCGGTCCACGATCTCGTGCCACGTGAACGGCAGCACGCGGTAGCCCGCCATTTGCAGCTCGCGCAGGCGGCCGCGATCCCGCGCGAACGCGTCGCGCCCGCCGTGGGCGCTGAACCCGTCCACCTCAACGATCAGTTTGGCCTCCTCGAACACGACATCAC
>JAISIU010000231.1 GCA_031261885.1 Bifidobacteriaceae bacterium | reverse complement strand
GCGATCCCGGCCGGAACCGCCGTGACGCTGACCGTGGGCCGCGGCGGCGCCACGCAGCAGGTGGAGCTCGTGACCTCGAAGTCGGACGCGGGTGGGTCGATGCTCGGCGTGACGTTGACTTTCGCCACGCCGCTGACCATTAAGTACGGTGTCGAGGGGATCGGCGGGTCGAGCGCCGGCATGATGTTCACGCTCGGCATCATCGACAAGGTCGGGCCCACGGACTTGGCCGCCGGCAAGGTGATCGCCGGGACGGGCACGATCAGCGCGGACGGCACGGTCGGCGCGATCGGCGGGATCCGGCAGAAGATGATCGCGGCCAAGCGGGACGGCGCCGCCTACTTCCTGGCGCCGGTTTCCAACTGCTCCGACGTGGTCGGCAACGTGCCGAAGGGCCTCCAGGTCATCGAGGTCTCGACCCTCGACGACGCGCTGAACGCCCTGGCCAAGCTCCGCGCCGGCCAGGCCGCCAAGCTGCCCACCTGCACGGCCACCTCCCACTGACCGGCGCGCCGGGGGGTTCTTCGGCCCGGGCGGCCCGTTTTCAGCCGTTTGTGGAACACTGAGTCTGTCTGCCCACTTCGTCTATTGGTCAAGAGGGATTCCCCAGTGTTCTCCATGAATTTTCCGCCACGTCCGCCACGGCCGCCGCGCCCCAGGGCCGCCGCCCAGCCGCGCGAACCGCGCCCGGTCCCGAAGTGGCGCCGGCCACTGCTCTGGACCATCCTCGTGCTGGCCGTCATCGTGATCATCGTGGTCGCGGCCTCGCGCGTGTGGACGGAGGGGCTGTGGTTCAGCCAGCTGCACTTCCTCCGCGTCTTCACCACGGAGTACATCAGCCGCATCCTGCTGTTCGTCGTCGGCATGGTCGTCATGGGCCTGGTCGTGTGGGCGTCGATGTACTTCGCCTACCGCAAGCGGCCCATCTACGCCTCCCAGGCCACGCACCCGACGGCCATGGACCGCTACCGCGACACGTTCGACAAGGGCCGCAAGGTCGCCTTCGTCGCGATCCCGCTGATCCTCGGCCTGTTCGCGGGCGGCGCCGTCCAGGGCCAGTGGCAGACCATCCTCCAGTTCATGCACCGCACGCAGTTCGGCACCACCGACCCCCAGTTCGGCATGGACATCTCGTTCTTCGTCTTCGTCCTGCCGCTGCTGCGCTTCATCGTGACGTTCCTCATGACGACGATCTTCCTGGCCTTGTTGGCCGGCGTCATCATCGAGTACCTGTACGGCGGCCTGCGCGTCGGTATCAAGGGCCCCGGTCCGCGCATCACGAAGGCGGCCCGCGCCCACCTCGGCGTCGGCGCGGCGCTCTTCTGCCTGGCGATCGCCTGTCAGTACTGGCTCGACCGGTTCTCGCTGGAGCTGAACACCGATGACAAGTTCGACGGCGCCGGCAACACCGACATCCACGCCGTGCTGCCCGCCAAGACGATCCTCGCGATCATCGCGATCTTCATCGCGGTCCTGTTCTGCGTGGCGGCGGCCCGCGGCAACTGGAAGCTGCCCGCCATCGGTGCCGGCCTGATGATCCTCTCGGCCATCGTCATCGGCTGGGCCTACCCGGCGCTGTACCAGACCATCAAGGTCACGCCGAACGCGCAGGACCAGGAGGCGCCGTACGTCCAGCGCAACATCGACGCCACGCGAACCGCGTTCGGCATCCAGGACGTCCAGGCGACTGACTACACGGCCTCGACCACCGCGACCGCCGGCCAGCTCAGGGGCGACGCCGACTCCACGGCGTCGATCCGTCTGCTCGACCCGTCCGTGGTGCAGCCGACGTTCCGCCAGCTGCAGCAGAACAAGCAGTACTACGACTTCCCGAACACGTTGGCCGTCGACCGGTACAAGGTGGACGGCCAGGACCGCGACACCGTGATCGCGGTGCGCGACCTCAACCTGTCCGGCATCCCGGCCGACTCGCAGACGTGGGTCAACCAGCACACGGTTTACACGCACGGTTACGGCGTCGTGGCCGCCTACGGCAACACGACCGACACCGAGGGGCGGCCCACCTTCTACGAAGGTGACATTCCGACATCGGGCGACCTTGGGAACTACCAGCCGCGCATCTACTTCGGGACCTCGTCCCCGAGCTACTCGATCGTCGGCGCACCCAAGGGGACCAAGCCGTGGGAGCTGGACTACCCCGACGACAAGGCGGCCAACGGCCAGCGCAACAACACGTACACGGGCAACGGCGGGCCGTCGGTCGGCAACTTCTTCAACCGCCTCATCTACTCGGTGAAGTTCGGTTCGTGGAACATCCTGTTCTCCGACCGCGTCACGCCCGATTCGCAGATCCTCTACGACCGCGACCCGGCCACACGCGTGCAGAAGGTCGCACCGTACCTGACGCTCGACGAGCAGACCTATCCCGCCGTCGTCGACGGCCGGGTCGTGTGGATCGTCGACGGCTACACCACGACCGCGAACTATCCGTACTCGGAGGCCCAGGACCTGAACCAGGTGACGCAGGACTCGCTGAACTCCGACACCGTGGACACCGGCCTCTCGCCGGTCGCGGACACGAACTCGGTCAACTACATGCGCAACTCCGTCAAGGCCGTCGTGGACGCCTACACGGGCGCCGTGACGCTGTATGCCTGGGACGCCTCGGATCCGCTGCTCAAGACGTGGTCCAAGGTCTACGGCAACAATGTGAAGCCGATGTCGGACATCTCGGCCAGCCTGATGAGCCACCTGCGCTACCCCGAGTCGTTGTTCAAGGTGCAGCGCAGCCTGCTCGCGACGTACCACGTGACGGACGCGCGGGCGTTCTACTCCTCGCAGGGCTTCTGGCGCACGCCGGCCGACCCGACCAAGACGGCCAGCACCACGGCCGGCACGATCACGACGACGGCGAACCAACCGCCGTACTACCTGACGATGCGCATGCCGGACCAGAAGGCCGCGACATTCTCGCTGACCAGCACGTACATCCCGTATTCGACGGCGTCCGGCAACAATGAACGCAACATTCTGACCGGTTTCCTGGCGGTCGACTCGGAGACGGGCGACCAGGCCGGGAAGGTCGCGTCCGGGTACGGCAAGCTGCGGCTGTTGCAGTTACCGCAGAGCTCCACCGTGGCCGGCCCGGGCCAGGCGCAGAACCTGTTCAATTCGACACCTACCGTGTCGCAGGCGCTGAACCTGTTGAAACAGGGCGGTTCGGACGTCATCAACGGCAACCTGTTGACGCTGCCCGTCGGCGGCGGCCTGCTGTATGTCGAGCCCGTCTACGTGCAGGCGTCGTCCGGCACGCAATTCCCGTCGCTCCAGAAGGTGCTCGTCGCCTTCGGTGAGAAGGTCGGGTTCGCCGACACGCTGAACGAGGCGCTCGACTCGGTCTTCAACGGGGATTCCGGCGCGGCCGCCGGCGACGCGGAGAGACCGACGGCGGGCAGCGGGGACGTCACACCGACTCCCGCACCCAGTGAGTCGCCCGGGAGCGGTGCGTCCGCTTCGCCTACGATGACGGCCACACCGTCGGCGTCGGCGTCGCCTTCCGCTTCGAGCGTGCTGCCAGGGCAGGCGACGGCGAGTCCGGCGCCGACGCAGTCCGGCGGGGCCTCCGGCACGCCAAGCGCGACGGCCTCGGCCAGCACTCCGGCGGAGCAGCTGAGCCAGGCGCTGCAGCAGGCCAATCAGGCGATGCAGGATTCGAACAACGCCCGGATCTCCGGTGACTGGGCCGCCTACGGTGACGCCCAGACCCGGCTGAGCCAGGCGCTTCAGGCCGCCCAGCAGGCCGAGTCCCAACTCGGCGGGTAAAGCCTCAAAGGGGCACACCGGGGCGGTGCACCCAAAGCCTCGAAAGGTGGCGGGTCCGGTTCCTCCGGGCCCGCCACCTGGTTTTTCGGTGCGCTCCTCCGGGCCGGGTGTCGGCCCCCGTGCGGGCCGACGGGCCAAGGAGTGGCTCGACGCGTGGGTGTTCAGGGCTCCCGCAGGGACGTGGGGCCGCGTCGCGGGCCGGCACCGGGCCGCGTGCCCCCACGCTGCGGCGTCTCGCCACGCCGCCGGTGGGGTAAACGGAAGGGGCACGTGCCCCGAGCACATGCCCCTTCCTTGGTCCCGATTAGAAGCGGGAGGATGCCGCCCAACCCCCCAGCCGGACG
>JAISIU010000273.1 GCA_031261885.1 Bifidobacteriaceae bacterium | reverse complement strand
GAAGGCGCGCGACGTGTTGGTGCCGCCGGAATCGCTGCCGGGCGTGCTCGCGATGTTGCGCGGCGATCCCGTGGTTTCCGACCAGTTCGGTCCGGACGCGGCGGCGGGGGTGGACGATGTCGGCGCTTCCGGGACGGCGGACGGGTCGCCTTCCGCCGTGGCCGGGGATGCGGGGGCGTCCGATGACGGGGAGCTGGTCGGGACGGGCGGCCCGGTCCTCCATGGGCCTGGGTCGCTAGGCTAAGGCCGTGACCACCCTAGCCGACGCCCCTCCCATTTGGAACGTCGCCAATGCGTTGACGATCCTCAGGCTCGTCATGGTGCCGGCGGTGGCGTGGACGCTCGCGATCGGGACGCCGGGGCTGGGTTGGACGGCGGCGGCGTTGTTCGCGGCCGCGGCGCTGACGGACCATTTGGATGGGCACTTGGCGCGCAGCCGGGGTTTGGTGACGGACTTCGGCAAGATCGCGGATCCGATCGCGGATAAGGCGCTGATCGGTGTCACGCTGATCGTGTTGTCCTGGACGCGCCAGCTGTCCTGGTGGGTGACGGGCCTCATCCTGCTGCGTGAGGTCGGCATCACAGTGCTGCGCTTCTGTGTCATTCGGTACCGCGTGATCGCGGCGTCGATGGGCGGCAAGGTCAAGACCGTGGTCCAGATCATCGCGATCCTGCTGTACGTGATCCCGGTGCCGGCCAGCTGGACGTGGTTGCAGTGGACCGCGGTGGTCCTCATGGTTGTGGCCGTCGCGCTCACGCTCGCGACGGGTGCGGAGTACGTGTACCAGGTGGTGGTCCTGCTGAGGGCCGCTCACTCAAAGGAACCCGGCGGTGCGGCCGCCGGCGAGGAGGGTAAGAACTGATGGCGCCACGTCATGATGAGGACCGCGAGGCGGCCGAGCTGAGGCACGATGCCGAGGAGCTGGCCGCGGGGGTGCTCGACCAGATGCGGGCCGCGGGGTTGAAGCTGGCGGTCGCGGAATCGCTGACGGGGGGCCGGTTGGCGTCGACGATCGTGTCGGTGCCGGGCGCTTCGGACGTGTTCGAGGGCGGGGCGGTGACCTATTCGGTCGCGGCCAAGTCGGCGCTGTTGGGCGTCGACGCTGGCCTGCTGGCCGCCAACGGCGCCGTCAACGCCGAGGTGGCGACGCAGATGGCGGTGGGCGCGGCGCGCGTGTTCGGCGCGCAGGTGGCGGCCGCCACGACGGGTGTGGCGGGGCCGGGGCCGGCCGATGGCGTGGAGGCCGGCACGGCGTTCATCGGCATCGCGGCCCAGGGCCAGGATCCGGTGGTGCGCGAGGTGCGGGTCAAGGGCTCGCGCGACGAGGTGCGCAGCCGCGTGGTGCTGTACGCGTTGGAGCTGCTGGAGGCCGCCGTCGGCCAGGTGCCGGTGGCCGGCGAGGAGAACGTCGACGACACGTGGGTGGCGGCCGACCCGGAGTCGATCTGACGGTCGCGGGCCGGGCGGTGGGCGCTCCGGCCGTGTTACGCCCGTGGCGAACTGGTCGGTGAGTCGGGTTGCGGCGGC
Source organism: Bifidobacteriaceae bacterium (assembly GCA_031261885.1). Taxonomy (GTDB): domain Bacteria; phylum Actinomycetota; class Actinomycetes; order Actinomycetales; family WQXJ01; genus JAISIU01. The sequence continues at coordinate 1,387 of JAISIU010000273.1, read as the reverse complement.
GGCCGGCTCTCGTGACGACGCTTGAGTGGCGGGGAAAATGAGTATTATCCCCTGCCTTTGTAGGGACTGACCAGGGCAAGCGCGTAAGATACCGCTGTCAGTCGCCGCGTCGGTGCGCGGTGTGGCGGAGCCGAATCGGGGCGGCGGCGCTGTTCGTGCCCGGCGGGTGAAAATACTTAACGTGGGTTGGGTTTTCAGCTCACGGGGAAGTCTTTCAGCTGAAAGCTTGTTGTTCCGATCGTGACTAATCTTCTTGACGCACCCCTCACCGCCAACCACCACGACTCGACCCCCGCCGGCGCGTTCGCCGGCTGGAGTGGTCAACCCCTCGGGCAGACCAAGGCCCCCGCCCAGGCCAAGAACCCCGGCAGCTCCGCGAAACGCATCAGCGCGGCCGCGGAGCCGTCCACCGGAACCGGCGCCCAGAACACGGTGCCCGCTGGCCGGCCCACGCGCGCCAGCCGCGCCCCGGGCGGGCCGGAATCCGAAGTCTTGCTGCTGCGCAACAAGCTCGGCGAGGTGCTCCGCACCAACCGGCTGCGCCAGCGGCGCACCCTCCGCGACGTCGCCAAGGAGGCCCGTGTCTCGCTCGGCTACCTGAGCGAGGTCGAGCGCGGCCAGAAGGAAGCCTCCTCCGAGCTGCTGGCGTCGATCTGCCAGGCCCTCGACATCCCGCTGTGGGCCACGCTGCGCGAGGTGGCGGACCGCATGAGCTACGCGGCCAAGGCCGCGATGCCGAACAACCAGATGCCGGATCTGTCGACGAGCTACGAGGACGCCTTCCTCACGAGCCTGTGAGCCCGCGGCCCCCTGGGGCCCGGCCCAGTCCGGCCGTACCGGTTCAAGCGCCCGGTGACCACGCGTCATCGGGCGCTTGTTCATGTCCGGCCGCCGTTCCGCTGAGACGAAAGGACCGGTTAAGGCCGCCCCCGAGGCGGTAGGCTCTGGCCCGTGACAGGGGAGACGGCGACTGGTTCCGGGCCGCGCTCCGGCTCCGGGACGCCCGCCCCGGTCCCGGTGCCCGGCGCGACACTCGAACAAGTGAGGCGTTGGCGCGCCAACCTGGCGGATGAAGAGGACGAGGCCGTCGTCTACCGGCAACTGGCCCGGCGCCGCGACGGCGAGGAACGCGCCATCCTCGAGGGCCTGGCCGAGGCCGAGGCTCGGCACGCCGCCTACTGGGAGCACCTGCTCGACGAACACGACGCGGAATGGGGCGGCGACGCCCTCGCCGGCAGTCGGCGCGGCTGGTTCCGGCGCCACGTCACGCGGTTCCTGGCGTTCCTGGCCAGGCACTTCGGATTCATCTTCGCGCTCGCCATGGCGGCGCGCGCCGAGGCCCGCGGCAGCTACGCGGAGGACCCGGACGCGCCGCCCTCGATGGTGG
>JAISIU010000187.1 GCA_031261885.1 Bifidobacteriaceae bacterium | reverse complement strand
GTTTGCGCTGGTCAGCGAGCTGTGTGCCAAAAGTATGCGCAGAAAAATGGCACCAAAGCCAAAAGTATGCGCAGACTTTTGGCACAGAAGCCAAAAATCCGCGCATACTTTGGTCTGATGCGACGGGCTGCTGGCGCTGCCGCTCTACGCGCTGTCCACGCTGCGCGCGCGGCTCGCCGCCGGTTGACGGACCTGCCGACGATGCCGTCGCGACCCGTCGGACTGCGACGCTCACCTGTCGGTGAACTCGGGTGGCGAGGGGTGGGCGGTTCGGTTTGGTGGCCGGTCGCCGTGGTGTGGAATCGCTAAGGGCTTAAGCGGCTGGTGGGAGCCGGCGAGTCGCCTCCCGGACGGAAACTGTGGGGGCCGCCAGGGTGAAAGCCCGTGTTAGCGTGGGTGCCCTTCACGCCGCGCCGGGTGACCCTCCCGTGCCGGCGGCCGAGCGCCGAGACGGCCGCAAACCGTGCATCGTTGCCCGCTGCCCAGCGCTCACCGAGACAAGAACACAGTGATTGTGAGCGCCATGACTCGTCCCATCCATGCCGCACGTCCCATGCCCGCACTGGTCGCGGCCGCCACGGCGGCCGTACTGGCCGTCGCCGGTGCGGTCGCCGTCTCCGTCGCGCCGTCCGTCGCCACGGTCGAGGCGCAGCCGGCCGGTGGCTCGGCGGCCGCCAACACGTCCGCGGGCCAAACCGGTACGGCCGCGCCCAAGGTCACGATCCCCGTGGCCGGCACCGTCGAGGTGGTCGCGGCGGACACTGGTTCCAGCCAGAGGCAGGCGCCGGATACCGAATCCGTCTCGATCCACACCGATGACGGCACCGACATCCCAGTGACCGACCGCAAGGCCGCGGCGACGCTGAGCCCGGGCGTCCACGCCAAAGCCACCGTCGTGGTGCCGCAGGCCGTGGCGCGCCGTCTCGACGCCGTGGAGCGGCAAGCGGTCGGCCGGTGGGCCAGCGCCGCGAGTGACGGCACCGCTTCCGTCCCGGCCGACAGCGGGATCGGCCAGGCGCTGCTGGACCGCACGCTGGCGGGCGACAGTCCCGTCCGGCTCAAGGACATCCAAGCCCAGAGCGCCGCCGCTGACCTCCCCGCGCCGGGTGACGGCGCCTTTAACCATACGTTCGACCTCATCGTTATGGGGCTGAACCAAGCGGAGCTCGACCCATCCGTGGTTTCCGACTCGGAGATTTACTCCATGATCGATCAGACCCAGGCCTTCTACCGCACGGAAACCGGCCACCCCGAATTTACGATTAACTATGACAAGTCAACACCGATTAAACGCGTAATCAACGAGAATGCCTGTTCGAGCGACGGCAGCACCTCGTGGACAGTCTGGGACGCGGCAGGCGCCGCCCTCGGCAACACCACATCCTCGCCCTCGAACTGGTACAGGGTCAACAGTGAGCATCGCCATTTGCTTGTGATCTATCCCGATGATTCGACGTGCGACGAGAACACCGGCTCGAGTGTTGTCGGCCGTGGGTCCATCGGTTCCTCCGGTCTGGCCGGTGGCGGAGACATGTCTGTATGGGCAGACGTATCGAAGAGCCCAGCATATTGGGCGACGACTCTGGCACACGAACTCGGCCACAACTTTGGTCTCAACCATTCGCGCGCGCAGACATGTCAGAATGCGAGCAGCGATCGGACTGACTGGAGTGACAACAACAAGTCGGATTGCGGCACGATTGAGTACGGCGATGTGAGCGACGTCATGGGTAGCGCTATGTTGAACAAACACATCTCAGCCGCCAGGAAAATCCAACTCGGCCTGCTGACCCCTGGATCGAAGGAAGTGGCGCTTGACGGCACCGTACAGCCGACCGAGTACAACCTGAGTGATACATCGACGAACCCAAACACGCTGCAGGCCATCGCGATCAACGACCCGGACTCAACGGACACCATCGTCGTTGAATATCGTAAAGGCTGGATCTTCGGAACCGGTATCGCCATTATGCGACTTGACGAGAATTACTACACTACTTTAATCCAATGGGGGCTCTTTTCGGTCTACTACCCGGAGGCGGGCATCCCAATGGTGACGGGGGACCATTACGAAACATCTGGCGGATATGTTGACGTTGACGTGGTCAGCACTGGTGGCGACGTGGCCACGGTTCGTGTAAGTCGTAAACCAGCGCCAGCTACATTGAATGTGACTCCGGGGGCGGTCAGCGTCGATTACCGGGGAGACCTGAAGTCTTTCGCCGTGACCACGAATCAGGATGAGTACACCGCAACGACCACAGACCAATCGGTTGTGACGATAAACGGTGATAAGGCATCCATAACGCATTCGTCTGGTCAAGCTCTTGCGGCGCGGGTGAACTACAATAAAACGCATGTTGCGCGGACTGCCACGATAAGTATTACGGCGGGTGACAAGACGATTGCAATTGATGTCACGCAGGGTGCTGAACCGGCCCCGGATATTGCCTTGGATGCTACCAGCATTACATTTCCTCATGAAGGCGGGGTGATCGTTGTAAGCTACTGCAGTAATGTCAGTATTGAAAAATGGCAAATTAGCAATTGGCTCACGATGGGTACAACGTTAGTGACGATGGCCGGGTGGACCGGGATGACGATCACTGCTCCCGCTAATACTAGTGCGTCGGCCCGATACGGTGTAGTTAACGTGGTTGCCGAGGACGGTGCGACGGCGACGGTGAATGTGTCACAGGTGGGCGATTCAAGCGATTCGTCGCCTCAGCTGGTGGTCTCGCCGGCTGCCGTTTCGGTTGGTGGCGCAGGCGGAATGGTGCCGATCAGGGTAACAGGAACGGGAGGACTGACCTGGGCCGCTTCGACGGGGGACTCTTGGTTGGATGTGGCGCCGGGGGTTGGGAACGAGGGCGACACCGTGGTGGTTCGCGCGCAGGCCAATCCGGACACGGACGCTCAACGCGTCGGGAGCGTTTCGATCAAAGCGGGAGCAACGAGCGTCTCCGTGAAGATCACTGAGGATACGGGTACCCCGGCACCAGCCGTCACGGTGACGAAGACCATTACGGCGGAGCCCAGCGTGACACCGACCGTGACGCATACGGAAACGACCACCGTGCCGGTGCCGGGACCGACGGTGGTGACGACGGTGCCCGGCCCGACCGTTAGGACCACTGTGCCGGGTCCGACGGTGGTGACGACGGTGCCTGGTCCGACGGTGGTGACGACCGTGCCGGGGCCCGTGGTTCGGACGACGGTGCCTGGTCCGACGGTCGTGACGACCGTGCCCGGCCCGACGGTGGTGACAACGGTTCCTGGCCCGATCGTTAGAACCACGGTGCCGGGACCGACAGTGACGACGACTGTGCCGGGGCCCGTGGTGCGAACGACCGTGCCTGGTCCGACGGTGGTGACGACTGTGCCGGGCCCGACAATCAGGACGACCGTGCCTGGTCCGACGGAGGTGACGACTGTGCCGGGCCCGACGGTGGTCACGACGGTGCCTGGTCCGACCGTTAGAACCACGGTGCCGGGGCCGACGGTAAGGACAACTGTGCCGGGGCCTGTGGTGCGGACCACGGTGCCGGGCCCGACGGTGGTCACGACGGTGCCTGGCCCGACGGTGACGACCACTGTGCCCGGCCCGGTCATAACGACCACCGTGACGACGACCGCGGCGGCGCCGGCCGCACCGATCGCGACTATTCCTGTGGCGACCGGTCCCGCCGGGGGACCGGCCCTGCTGCCGCAGCTGATCGGGACGAACGGCATCACCGGAACGCTCGCGGCCGGCAGCGCCGTCGCGGCCCCCGCCGTGACACTCGTGGCCGGCGTTCGCGTGACGTATCAGTGGTACCGGGGCGCCACGCCCGTGGCCGGCGCGAACCGCGCCACCTACAAACTGCGCAAGACCGATGTCGGCAAGCGGCTGCGGGTGGAGATCCGCGCCACCGGGCTCGGTGAGAGCGAGGTGCTGACAAGCGCCACCACGGCCAAGGTCGCGAAGACCGCCGCTCCCATCATCCAGGGCAAGGTCAGCGTCGGGGCCGGCCTCACGGTCAAACCCGGCACGTGGACCCGCCACACGAAATTCGTCTTCCGGTGGTACCGCGACGGCCGCCTCGTCAAAGCCGGCCGGGCCGCGACCCGGTACGTCCTGACCAAGGCTGATCAGGGCCACCACATCAGGGTCGCCGTCACCGGGACGAGGCCCGGTTACGCGACCGTCGTCCGCAAGGCGACCACCCGTAAAGTCGGACGGTGAACCGCCGAGTCCTGCTCCCAAAAGGCGAGGGCCGACATCGGGCACGGTGGCTGCGGCGACTGCGACGCTCACCTGTTGGTGAACTCGGGTGGCGAGGGCCGGCATCGGCGGCCGGGCCGGGCCTGCCCGCACCACGAAAGGCATAGACTTTACGCGCGCAAAGCGCCGGCGGCCAAGCCCCGGCCACGTTCCTTTTGGAAGGACTCGTTTTGACGGATCAACCCGTGATTCCCGACGACCCGGCTGCCCTTATGACGGCGCCTCTCTCCGAGATCGATCCCGAGATCGCCGCCGTTCTGGCCGGCGAACAGCAGCGGCAACGCTCCATGCTTGAGATGATCGCCTCGGAGAACTTCGTCCCGAGGGCCGTGCTGCAGGCCCAGGGCTCGGTGCTCACCAACAAGTACGCCGAGGGCTACCCCGGCCGGCGCTACTACGGCGGCTGCGAGCAGGTCGACATCGCCGAACGCCTCGCCATCCAGCGCGCCAAGGACCTGTTCGGCGCGGCCTTCGCGAACGTCCAGCCGCACTCCGGCGCCCAGGCCAACGCCTCCGCGCTGGCCGCGATGATGAAGCCGGGCGAAAAGCTGCTAGGGCTCCGGCTCGACCAGGGCGGGCACCTCACGCACGGCATGAAGATCAACTTCTCCGGCAAGCTCTACAACGTCGCCTCCTACGGCGTGAACCCCGAGACCTTCCGCATCGACCCGGAGGAGGTGCGCCGCGTCGCGCTCGAGTTCCGGCCCAAGGTGCTGATCGCCGGCTGGTCCGCCTATCCTCGCCAGCTCGACTTCAAGGCCTTCCGCGAGATCGCCGACGAGGTCGGCGCCACGCTGTGGGTCGACATGGCCCACTTCGCGGGCCTCGTGGCCGCCGGGTTGCACCCGAGCCCCGTCCCCTACGCGGACGTCGTCACGACCACGATCCACAAGACCATCGGCGGGCCGCGCTCCGGCATGATCCTGTCCCGCGACGCCGAGGGCTGGGGCAAGAAGATC
>JAISIU010000267.1 GCA_031261885.1 Bifidobacteriaceae bacterium | reverse complement strand
CGAGGATCCACGGGACGGTCGCGACCACGACCTTCTTGATGCGGCGCAGCCGGAGCGTGAGGCGCAGAGCCGTCTGGTTGTGCAGCATCTCCTGCCAGCGGTGCGCCACGACGTACTCGGGGATGTAGACGACGATCAGCTCGTCCGGGTGGGCCTTCTTGACCTCGTGGATGTGGCTCGTGACGGGCCGGGTGATCGCGCGGTACGGGGAGCCGATCACGGTGAGCGGCAGCGGCACGCCGAGCCGGTCCCAGTCGGCGCGCAGCGTCTTGAGGCCGGTGTCGGAGACGCCCACGGTGATGACCTCGAGGTGGGCGGGCCTGGTGGCGCGGGCGTAGGCGATGGCGCGCATGGCCGGCCGGTTCAGCTTCGAGACGAGCACGATGGCGTGGACGCGGGACGGCAGCTTGCGGGCGTCGGCCGGGTCGCCCTGGACGGCGAGTTCCTCGGACACGGTGGTGTAGTGGGCGTGGACCCGGTTCATCCAGAGGAACAGGATGGCCATGAGCAGCAGCGTCATCCAGGCGCCGCGCGTGAACTTCGTGATGAGCACGACGATCAGCACGGTCGCGGTCAAGAGGAAGCCGATGATGTTGATGATGCGGCTGCGCCACATCACGAAGCGGCGGCGGCGCGATGGTTCGAGGCGGAGCAGCCGGCCCCAGTGCCGGATCATGCCGAACTGCGAGGTGGTGAACGAGATGAACACGCCGACGATGTACAGCTGGATCAGCCGGTTGACGTTGGCCTGGAAGATGAAGACGAGCAGGGCGGCGGCGACGGCCAGCAGCAGGATGCCGTTCGAGTAGGCGAGGCGGTCGCCGCGGCGGCGCAGCTGGTGGGGTAGGTAGGAGTCGCGGGCCAGGACGCTCGCGAGGGTGGGGAAGCCGTTGAACGCGGTGTTCGCGGCCAGGAACAGGATGATGCAGGTGAGCCCCGCGACGATGAAGAACAGGGGCCGGGCGCTGTGGAAGACGGCGAGCGCGATCTGCGAGATGGCCGGGTGCTGCTGGTAGGCGGCGCCGGCCGGGTTGCCGGCCTGGTCGACGAGCTCCGTGGCGGGGTTCTGCACGTAGTGGACGCCCGTGCGGTTCGCGAGGATTGTGATGGCCAGCATCATCGTGACCGAGATGGTGCCGAGGATCGCGAGCGTGGTGGCGGCGTTGCGGGACTTCGGTTTGCGGAAGTTCGGGACGCCGTTCGAGATCGCCTCGACGCCGGTCAGGGCGGCCGAACCCGAGGAGAACGCCCGGGCCAGCAGGAACATGCCGGCCACGGACCCGAGGCCGACGGTCACGCTCGTGGTCGGCACGATCGAGTACGCGGCGCTCTCCGCCATGTGGAGGTGGCCCGTGAGGTCCTCCGCGAGGCCGGTCAGCACCGTGATGCCGATGGCGGCCATGAAGCCGTAGACGGGGAACGCCAGTGCCTTGCCGCTCTCGCGGATGCCCCTGAGGTTCAGCACCGTGAGGAAGGCGATGACGGCCAGCGCGATCCACACGGAGTAGCGGTCGAGCGACGGGATCATCGAGACGAGATAGTCGGTGCCGGAGGACACGGACACGGCGACGGTCAGCACGTAGTCGGCCAGCAGGGCGGAGCCGACCACGAGGCCGGCGGGCCGGCCCAGGTTGTCGCTGGCCACCTCGTAGTCGCCGCCGCCGGACGGGTAGGCGTGGACGTTCTGGCGGTAGGACAGGACGACGACGGCCAGCACGACGGCCACGGCGACGGCCACCCACGGCGCGAGCTTGGCGGCGGCGAGGCCGGCGGCCGAGAGGGCCAGCAGGATCTCGTCGGGCGCGTAGGCGACGGAGCTGAGTGCGTCGGAGGCGAAGACGGGGAGCGCGATGGCTTTCGGCAGGACGGCCCGGGCCGTCTCGGCCGACTCCTTGGGCCGGCCGATGATCAGGCGTTTGAGTGGGTTGCCGCCCTCGTTGGGGCCGCCTCCACTGCGGGGGCTCGTGCGCTGGGACACCGGATGAGAATAGCCCCATTTGGCGCCCGGCGGCGCGAACCGGGTGCGGGGACCGCCCGCCCCGCCCGGCCGCCCCGCCACGTCATCGTGCGCCCCTTCCGCCCAACCTGGCGATCCGCGCAAACTTTCTGTACTGAATCAAACCGGTTTCACTACTAAAACTTTGCGATGACCCCGGAGGGCCTGACTAAACTCATCCCCATGCCATATCGTGACGTCCAAGCCCGCCTGCGCACCGCCCTGACCACCGTGATCCTCGACGAATACTCGCTGCTGGAGACCGTCCAGGTGCCGATCACCGCGTCCGAGCGCGTGATCGGCCACCAGCTGGCCTGGCGCCTCCGCTCCGAATACTCCCGCGCCTGGGACGTCGACATGGAGTACAACCCCCTGGGCCACGCGGCGGAGCCGGGCGGCGCCGGCGAGCCCGTCGACATCTCGATCCACCACCGCGGCATGCGCGGCCATGAGCACAACCGCACGGTCATCCGCTTCCGCACCCGGCTCCACGACGAGTTCGAGCGCGAGCTGGCGGACCTCCAGGCCGTCAAGGACCGCTACGACTACGAGCACGCCTGCCTGCTGGACCTGCGCCTGAACATGGGCTCCAAGCCGGACGACCCGCCCGTGCTCGTCGCGCCGCAGTGGGTGTGGCTGCCGGGCCAGGAGAAGATGGAGGACATCTTCACGAGGCAGGCGGCCCGCCAGTTGGCCGTCGACGGCTGGGAGGCGCGGCAGCGCCGCTACCGGGGCTTCGACGACCAGGACATCGTCTACGACGGCTGGCGTCAGCGCACGCCCGAGGAGCAGGCAGCCGCGCAGGGCTGACCGGGCGCGGACCCGGACCGGGCGGCGGCCCCGGAGCCCGTCAGCTCCACGGTTTGATCTTGAACGAGGCCGTCTTCTTGCGGGTCCGGCCGCTCGGCACGGACTTGGCGGACACACGCACGCGCAGCTTCGTGGTGGCCTTGATGCCGAGTTTCGTGGTGCGCGTGGCCGCGCCCTTCTTGAAGGTCAGCGTCTTGACGACGCGCCAGCGGCCGGACCGGTAGGTCTGCAGCTCGACCTTGCGCGGCCGGTACCGGTACGGGTTCTTCCACAGGACCGTGATGAGCGCGCTCGTCGCCTTCGTCTGGTAGGTCGGGGCGTAGGCCTTCGGCGTGGCGTGCGGCGTGGCGCCGACCACGCGCGTGGTCACGACCTCGGCGGACGTGGTGCTGGCCGGGGCCAGCGACCCGACGGGCGGCGTGAACGCCAGCAGCACGGCCCGGTAGGTCCATGTCGCCTTCGCGGTCAGCGTCACGGAGGCCGAGCCGTCGACGATGGCGGTGGTCGCGGCCGTCTGCCACGTGCCCTTGCGGTAGCGCTGCAGCGCCACGGTGCCCGAGGAGCCGGCGCCGCCGGGGATCGTCATCCAGTAGGTGGCGGGCGCGCCCTTGGCGGCCAGTTTGGTCCCGGTCAGCGTGAGCCGCGCGATCTGGCCCTGGAGCGCGGCCATGCCGGAGGCGTCGGCGGCGGCCAGCAGGCGCAGCTGCGGCAGTTTGGCCCACAGATACTGGCCCGGGCAGTCCGTCTGGTTGTAGGTGATGCCGTGCGAGGTGTAGACGGCGTCGCGGTGTCCCATGATGACGGGGTGGACCTTGCCGTCCGTCGCGTAGGTGGTGGAGCCCGTCAGGTTCGTGATGCCGCCCACGGCGTCGAGCCGCCAGGCGATGGTCTGGGCCAGCGAGTCGAAGGCGACGTCGGGGATGTCGGCGTCCTCGAAGTTGCCGAGCACCGCGATGCCCGTGGTCTCGTCGTTGAAGTTGTTGGCGTGCGAGCCGCGCACGTTCTTCGTGACGCCGCCAGCGCGGCCTTCCCAGACGCCGCCGTAGCGGTCGATGAGCAGGTTGTAGCCGATGTCGTTCCAGCCCTGGGTCTGGGTGTGGTAGGCGAGGATGCCGCGCAGGATGCCGGGGACCTGGGCCTGCGTGTAATTGTTGACGCCGTCCGTGTGGTGGACGATGGCGCCGCGCAGGGTCGTGAAGTAGCGCAGGTTGTGGCCCACGAGGGATTCGTCGGCGCCCCATTCGGCGCGGGAGTGGATGACGGGTGGCGGGACCGTGGCGGCGGCCGGCGTGCTGATCGCGGGTTTGGTGGTGGGCGTCGCGCTCTGGGCGGGGGTGTTCGGCGTGGGTGTCGCGGTCGGGGTCGGCGTGGCGGTGGGGGTGGCGGCCTCGAGGTCGGCGGCCTGGACCTGGGTTTGGGTGTCCGATGTCGTGGCGGCGCCTTTGACGGTGGGGTCGGCTTGGGCGGTTTGGCCGGTTTGGCCGGTGTCCGATGTCGGCGGGTTGGGTTGCGCGGTGTCCTCGCCCTGGGTCGGGGTTTGGGGGGTCTTGTCGGGGTCGATCAGCTGGATCTTCAGGCCCGAGGGGGCGGCTTGGCCGGTGGCGGGGACGATCTTGACCTGGACGCCGGTGGAGCCGGCGGCGACGAACGGCTCGGTGCCGGGTGTGGCGTGCTTGGCCTCGGCGCTGCCGGGGGTCGGGCCGCCCTCGGTGGCCGAGTTCTCCATGGCCTGCCAGTCGCTCCACTGCCCGGCGGTGTAGGTGCGCATGAGGACCTGGGCGGGGGCGGCGCCGGACTTCCACGTGACGCCCGCGACGGTGAACGGGTCGGTGGCGACGGGGAGCGTGGTGATGGCTGGTGTGCTCGGCGCCGTGTCCTGGGTGGCGTCGGCCGGGACGGCTTGGGCGGTGGTGGCCGCCGCGGCCCGGAGGGTTTCGGTGGCCGCGCCGCCCACGCGGTAGGCGGCGTCCGTGACGCGGGCCGTGGCGCCGGCCTTGGCGGCCGCGGCCTTGAACGCGACGGCGGCGGTGACCTGTGTGGCCGGGGAGGCCGGGGCGGCGATGCCGAGGGCGGCGAGCCCGAGGTGGGCGGCCGATTGGACGACGACGGCCGCGCCCGGTGTGGCGGCGGTCGCGGTGCCGGCCGTGACGCGGGCGAGCGGCAGCGATTGGATGCCGCCGGTGGCGTCCGGGAGCGCGACGGCGAGGGGCGCGGGACCCGCGGTGACCTGCGAGGGCGACCGTCCGGCATCGGCCGCGGGCGCGGAAGGCGACTGCGTGGCCGTGGTTCCGGCCAGTTCGATGGTCGGCGAACCGGCCGTGCCGCCATCGGACGTGGCCGCGAACGCCGGGGTGGCGCTTCCGGCGATGGCGAGGGCGGCCACGGCGGCGACGGTCCGGGCGCGGCGGCCCCACCGGGCCGGCCGGGCGGGTCGGGGCGGCGTGGCGGCCGCCGGGGCGGTGGTCGCGGACGGGTGAACGTGCCTCATCGAGGACTCCCTAGCTTCTGTCAGAGTGAATCGGGTGCGAAGCCATAACTTCTTTCACTTTAACAACTTGAGTCACAGGGGTAACGGAGTTCGCGGGGTGTGCCGCGCCCGCCGGGCCGATTCGTGGGCAAACCCAAGGGCTTTCCCAGGGTTCCCCCAGCCTCCGCGGGCAGCCTTGAAACATCGATGGTCAAGCAAGACCAATCAGGGGATATCAGGCGGCGCCTGGTGCCGGCGTATTGATGGGAGCGTCAGCATCGGGCGCCGCCGTCTTATGCGCCGGCGTCCGCCCGGGCCGCGGGTCCGGACGGCTCGTGTTCGGGGCCGGCGGGGGAGCGTAGTAACCTTGAACGATGTCGCGCCCCGCGAGGGCGTCGGCGAGGCCCTCGTAGCTCAGGGGATAGAGCACCTGCCTCCGGAGCAGGGTGTCGCAGGTTCGAATCCTGTCGAGGGCACAAACTGAGAACCAACCTGACAAGCCAAAACACGCACCAAAGACGGTTGGCTGCGGCCTCATGGGGTTGGCGTGGGCCCGGCGCGAATCCGGGCGTGGTGGTTCATCGGCGGTGGCAGGCGCGTACCGGCTAGTGTGCCAGACCAGCAGTGGGTCGGCTGTTTCGGGGCAATGTGGTCATCGTCAACGCCGACGTTCAGCGGCCGAACAGGACATCGGCCGCTGACGCCCCAGCAGCGGACACGTGTAGCACGGGTTACGTGTTACACTGGCCATCATGGCGAGTTTGACGTTGGCGATCGATGATCGTGACTTGAGGGCGGCTCGTGTGCGCGCGGCGACGGAAGACACGTCGGTGAACGCTGTTGCGCGTGAGGCGATCGTGCAGTATGCGCAAGGTGCCTCGTTCGGTTCGGATGCGCGTCAGCGGCTGCTTCGCGAAGCCTTCTCGGTGAGCTTGTCCAGCGGTGGGCGGAAGTTCACGCGGGAGGAACTGCATGAGCGCTGACATCTTCCTTGACTCAAATATCTTCATCTACGCCATCGACTCGTCCGCCCCAGCTAAGCAGTCGGTGGCGCGGCGCGTCATCGCTGAGAAGCGGTATGCGATCAGCACGCAAGTGCTCGGTGAGTTCTACGTGAACGCGACTAGAAAAATCCCCGTTCCGCTTGACCACGCCGTGGCGGTGGCGGAGGCGAACCGGTGGTGCCAGCTGGCGGCGGTGCCAGTGGTCCCCATCGACAAGTCGCTGGTGAACGCGGCGTTCGAGATCCAGTCGCGCTGGCAGCTCTCGTACTGGGACGCCCTCGTGATCGCCGCGGCGAGCAAGGCCGCGTGCCCCGTACTGCTCTCGGAGGACTTGAACGCGGGGGAGACCATCGCGGGTGTCACGATCACCAATCCCTTTGCCGCGCTTGTCTGAGCGGCGGGCCTGGACCATGACTTGGTCGCCGTCTGCCGCAATATCTCTTCGGTGTCGCGTTCGCGCTTGCTCAAGCGCCTGGGCTCGGTGGACGGTCAGACGCTGGAGGCCATCAGCCAAAAGCTCGGCTTCATGCTCGGCATCGCCGTCTGACCCGGAGCGGATCAATTTCTGCGCGGCCACCGATGGTCGGTGGGGCATGTCCCAGACTGCGCGGCCGCCATCGGACGCGAAGGGCTGCCCCCCCGCATGGTGCTTGGCCTTCCCGCGCGCCGCTGTTACACTTATTTCAGTTAGTCGGAACGCTGGGTTGTTAGGAGGCCACATGACACCCGTCCTCGAACGCGACGCGGCCGCGATCAAACAGGCGCTGATGGAGCCGGGCGACCACGTGTCCGTCAACCTATCCCGTGAGACGGCCGAGCTGGTGGCCAAAGTGGTCGACGCCGAGGCTCATGGTCGCGGCATTGTGTTCTCGCGCGCCGCGGACCAGGTCAGCCCCGCCGAGGCGGCTGGGATGCTCGGCGTCTCGCGGCCATACGTCCGCAAGCTGATGGAGCGCGGTGAGCTGCCGTTCGAGATGGTTGGCACGCACCACCGGATCCCGACGGCGGCGGTTGAACGTTTCCGCGATGAGCAACGCTCCCATCGTCACACGGCGGTCAGAAAGCTGCTTGAGCTCGAGAACGAGCTCGGTCTCACGGAATGACGATGCCATCAGCGGCCGCCTCACTCGTTCCGCGCCGCGCTCGTGTGGTTTTGGCCGATGCGAATGTTCTCTACGCGCGTGTCCTCCGCGACTACCTGCTGATCGCTGCCGAACATGAGCTTGTCGAGGCGCATTGGAGCGAGCAGGTTCTCGATGACGTCCTAGAGCACTTGATCTTGAACCGACCTACCTTCGACGCTGCTGCGGCCACACGCCTCAAGCGGGCGATGACAGGAGCCTTTCCCGACGCCCTCGTGGTCCCTCGCTCGGCTGACTACGCCCGTTTGGCTCGCTTCACCCTGCCGGACGAAGATGACCGCGACGTGATCGCTGCGGCGTTGGCCGTTGAGGCCACGATCATTTGCACGAACAACGTCAAGCACTTTCCTTCTAATGTGATGTCCGAGTTGGGCCTCACAGTGATGACGCCTGACGCCTTGTTCCTCCGGTTGATCGGCGACTACTTGCCCGTGATGGTGGATGTCCACCGTGACGCCGTCAAGAGCTTGAAGGGTGCCACGGATCGGTCGACGCTCGCGGCCCTGCGCCGGGCTGGCGCGCCGAAGACGGCGACGGTCATGTCAGTCATGCTCAAGGTCTGACCGCCGCGCCAGTTGCCTCCATCGACAAGCCACTGGCGAACTGGCGTTCCGAGATCCGGCGGCGCTGACGGCAGTCGCCTCGGGAGTTCCCTCGTGGCTGCCGCGGCCAAACGGGGCCGCTGGCCCTGTGCTGCTCTCGGAGGACTTGAACATGCGCGAGCCCATCGCCGGTGTTACGGTCACGAACCCTTTTACCGCGCTTGTCTGAGCGGCGGAGGGCGCCGGCTCGGATAGTTCAGGAGACAGGCACTCGCCTCCGGAGGAGGGTTTCGCAGGCCTGAATCCCGTCGAGGACGCAGACTAAAAAACAAACCTGAACAGGCACGACGCGAGCCCAAAAAGGTTGCGGTTTGCCCCGTGGTCTTTGCCTGGCACATAGCGGCACGGTTCTGTGTCGCGAACGTTCACAGGTTCAGGCTGGCGCGGATCTCGGCCATGGCCTCGGTGACGGGAAGGTCGCCTGCGGAGCCGCTGTCGAACTCGGCACGGGCTCCGTCGAGTAGGTCCCGAAGTCCGGCGTCGCTGTAGCGAGGTGAGACGCTGGCCGGGATATCCGGCAGTCCGCGCCGGTGTCCGGTAGCAGGTGCGGCGTAGGCGACCTGTCGTCGTGGTGTCATGTGCGCCAGCGTATACGTCCTCGCGTGGCCCGCCTACTGCAGCATGGGACTGGTGAACGCCGTGGCTAACCAACCACTGCGTAGGCCGAATCATCGCCAGCAGCGATTTGGGTGATGCCCGTGAGCCCTGGTACGGGTGTCGGCGAGTCTCGGTCCACAGTGGTCCCGTCGCCCAGCTGACCGTCGAAATTGTCGCCCCAGGCGTAAACCTGGCCGCCGGCGCCGATCGCATATATTGAGTCATCACCAACCACGATTTGGGCGACTCCCGTCAGGCCTCGTATCGGTTGCGGTGTGTCCAAGTCGGCATCGATCTGATCGTCCAGCCAGATGTGGGGAAAGCCCCAGGTGTACACCTGCCCGCCGGCGCCGATCGCGTACGTGATGTCACTTCCAGCGGCAACTTGGGTGATGCCCGCTAGTCCACGTACGAGTCGTGGCGTATGTCGTTCGGTGACGCCTCCGTCACCCTGCTGCCCCTGATCGTTGCTACCCCAGGCACGCACTTGGCCGTCGGCGCCGACCGCGAACGCGGACTCCTCACGCGCGGCGATTTGAGTGATACCAGTGAGTCCTGGCACCGGTATCGGCCTGTGCCGCTCCCTGGTAGTTCTGTCGCCCAGCTGGCCGCGTTCGTTGTCGCCCCAGGCGTAGACCTGGCCTCCGGCCCCGAGTGCGTAGGCCGATTCGTCGCCGGCGGCGATTTGGGTGATGCCTGTGAGCCCAGGCACCAGGATCGGCGTATCTCGGTCGTCAGTGGTTCCGTCGCCCAGCTGCCCGTAGTAGTTTTCGCCCCAGGCGTAGACCTGGCCTCCGGCCCCAAGGGCGTACCCCGATTCCTCGCCGGCGGCGATTTGGGTGATGCCCGTGAGCCCAGGTACCAGTATCGGGGTTGTCTGCTCGCTATCGTTTCCGACGTCCAGTGGACGGTAGGCATCGTCACCCCAGATGTAGACCTGGCCTCGGGTGTCGAGCGCGTATACAACGTCTTCCTGATTAGTTGTGATCTGCGTGATGCCCGTGAGCCCTGGCACTAATGTCGGCCTGCGCTGCGCGTCAGTGGTCCCGTCGCCCAGCTGGCCATAGTCGTTGTCGCCCCAGGCGAAGACGGTGCCGCTTTCTGGCGTTGGAGCTTCGCTCGCCAACCCGGTCACTGTCCTGGGTACATGGGCCAGGCTGGGGGTACTGCTTGCCGTCTTGCTCACTCCGGAACCGGCGGAACAGCCCGTTGCCAACACCATGGCGACAATTGCCATCATTGCCTCAAAGAGCCAGGCTTTGTTCTTCACGTCTTTCAACTCCCGCCAAGTTTGGCTGGGGCGACGTTCTAGTTGGTTCTCAGAGTGTAGGGCGCACACTGGCCTGTGACTAATCGCTGCAGTTCGTCGCTTCGCCGATCGCGTCACTCGCAGTACTTTGCACTCCTCGCAGACTGGGTGTTTCGCTCGTCATGAGGCTCAGTGCCGAGTTAGCGCGGACACAGGGCAGTCATCTGCGCCCGCGTCGCGCGGGCTGGGCGCAGCGTGGGAATAGACGGGGACGGTCAGCGGTTGGGTTCGCTGCCAGCAAACGTTTGGCCACGCCCACCGCTAACCCTGCCGTCAACCGCCGGGCAGGGACCAATTCGACAGCCAGGAGACGTCGTGACCGACCCAACGCTGCCCCAGACCAACCCGACCGCTCAGCCCTACCAGCCGTACCAGCCTGCCGCACCATCGCCCTTGA
>JAISIU010000090.1 GCA_031261885.1 Bifidobacteriaceae bacterium | reverse complement strand
CGTGCCTCTCCCAAGACCCAATCGGCGCTGCTCGAGGTCATGGAGGAGGGCCAGGTCACGGTCGGCGGCTCCACGCACCAGGTGGAGCGGCCGTTCGTCGTGATCGCGACGCAGAACCCGATCGAACAGGCCGGCACCTACCGCCTGCCGGAGGCCCAGCTCGACCGCTTCCTCATCAAGACGGCGCTCGGCTACCCCGACCGTGAGGCGGCCATGGCGATCGCGGCCGAATCGGAACGCGTCGACCGCACGGCCGGCATGGCGCCGGTCACGGACACGGCCCACGTCAACGAGATGATCGCCCTGGCGCAGACCACGTTCGTCGACACCGCGATCATCGACTACGTGGAACGCCTGTGCGAGGCGACCCGTAGCGACTCGCAGACCTCGCTCGGCGTGTCCATGCGTGGCGTCCTCGCGCTGATCCGCTGCGCCAAGGTGTGGGCCCCCGCGCTCGGCCGCGCCTACGTCACGCCGGACGACATCAAATCGCTGGCCCCGCACGTGCTGGCGCACCGCGTCATCGTCGACCCGGACGCGGATTTCGCGGGCGTGACCGCGCCGGACATCGTCAACCGCATCATCGCGGAGACCGTGCCGCCGGCCGAGCGGGTCGGCTGACCCGGCGGCCCCAGTCAGTAGCGCAGTAGTAAAGGTAGAGGACCCCCATGGCCGTCACGGCGAGCGGGAAACGGCAGCGGCACGCTGACCGTCCCTTCGACGTGCCCGATGCCGAATCGAACGGTTCGCTGAACAAGTCACCCAAAAAGGACGCCGGGCGGGCGGACACGGCGACAAGCCGGGCACGCCGCCCAAGGCGGCGGCCCATGCGCCGGGTGCTGGCCGGCATCGGCGGCTTTTTCAAGAAGATTTGGCTACCGCCCTACCAATGGGTCCGCCGCCATGTCGCGGTCGGCCCGCTCCGGCCGCTCGGCTGGTTCGCGCTGCTCACGGCCGTGGTGCTGGCCGGCATCGGCGCCTGGGCCGGCTGGATCGAACTCATGGTGCCGGCCGCGGCGCTGCTCGGCGCCCTGCTCTGTGCCACGCTGCTGGCGGCGGGCCGCAGCGCGTTCGGCGCCGAACTGACGATGGCGGACCGCCGCGTCCGCGTCGGCGAACGCGCCATGGGCCAGCTCGCCGTGTGGAACTCGTCGCGGCGGCGGCTGCTGCCGGCCCGTATGGTGCTGCCCGTCGGCCCGGCGGAGATCGTGTTCCAGATCGGTTCGCTCGCCCCGGGCCAGCGGTTCGACGAGGTGTTCACCGTGCCCACGGCCAAGCGGGCGCTGCTGCGCGTCGGCCCGGTCCGCAGCTCGCGCGGCGACCCACTCGGGTTGATCGACCGCGCCGTCAAGTGGACGGACGCCATCGACCTGTACGTCCACCCCCGGATCGTGCCACTGAAGGGCACCACGGCCGGCATCCTGCGCGACCTGGAAGGCCAACCGACCGAGCAGATCACGGACTCCGACATCTCGTTCCACGCGCTGCGCGAATACGTGCCAGGCGACGACCGCCGCAACATCCACTGGAAGAGTTCGGCCCGGCTCGGCAAGCTCATGGTCAGGCAATACCAGGAGTCGCGCCGCGTGCACGTCGGCCTGGCGCTCTCGACGGCGGCCTCCGAATACGCCGACCCGGAGGACTTCGAGCTCGCGATCTCAGTGCTCGCGTCGATCGGCGTGCAGAACCTCCGGGATGAACGCGAGACCAGCGCGCTGGCCGGCCGCACGCTGCTGCGCACCGAACGGGCGCGCGCCCTCATGGACGACTGCTGCCCGCTGGAGATGGCGCCGGACGGGCTCGGGGCGTTGCGCATGGCGCGCAGCGTGGTCCGCGACGTGCCCGGGACCTCCCTCATGTACTTGCTGACGGGCGGCGTGCTGAGCCACCGCGACGTGCGCGGCGCCGTCACCCACTTGCCGCCTGACCTCCGCATCGTGACGGTGCGCTGCGCCACGGGCCAGGAGGCCGAGTTCCACCAGACGGGCCGGCTCACGCAGCTGACCGTCGGCCAGCTCGAGGACCTGCCGCGCCTCCTCAGACAGGCGGTGCCGGTGTGAGCAAGCGGAACAAGCGGCCGGGAACGCCGGCCGGAGTGCGCGCTGACCATCGGGCCGGGCAGGCCCGGCGGGAGGACGATGCCGCACGGCCGGCCACCCCGGCGAAGGTCGCCGTACCGGGTCCCGCCGGCGGGTCCGTACCCCAGGCGACGATGTCGCCCAAGGTGGGGGCCGCCATCGGACTCCCTTCCAGCGGCGAGGACAGCGGCAAGCAGGCGGTCGCGCCCAAGTCGCGGGCCGTGCGCGAGAGCCGGGCCGGCGGCGCCGGGCACCGGTTCTGGCGCCGCATCGTCGATCTGCTCGTGATCGCGCTGCTCATGGCCGCCGCGGTGGTGCCGTTGCAGCCCGTGTTCGGCGGCCAGGCGGTCGTCGTCCCGGTGCTGACCGCGATCGTGGCCGGCCTCCTCGTCGCGGCCGTGACATCGTGGCGGCGGGCCCATGTGCTGATCATGTTGGCCGCTGCCGTCGTCGTGTACCTGGTGACGGCGCCGGCCGTCGTCGTGCCGTCGATGACGACCCAACACGTCGTGCCGACCGACAAGGCGCTCACGTGGTTGGGCAGCGGGCTGTTCACCGTGTGGCAACGCGTGTTGACGATCGCGACGCCGATCGGCCCGGACGGCGGTTTCCTCTTGGCCGCGTACCTCGTGGCTTTCGTCGGCACAGTGGTGGCCGCCGGGTTGGCGCTGCGCGATTCGGCCCGGCTCGCGGCGTGGGCGTTGCTGCCGCCGGCGGCGTGTCTCCTCGTCGCGATCGTCCTCGGGACCAAGACCACGGTTCTGCCGGTGGTTCTCGGGATCGTGTGCGCCGCGGTCGCGCTGACGTGGTTGGCGTGGCGGCGCGGCACGCTCGCGGGGCGGCGCCTGCCGGCGCTGGTCGCGGTGATCGCGGTCATGGCGGCCGCCGGATGGGCCGGGGGGACGTTCGTGGCGCCGCTGCGGGACCGGTACGTGGTGCGTGACCATGTGCAGCCGCCGTTCAATCCCGAGGACTACGCCAGCCCGCTCTCGTCGTTCCGGCGTTACGTCAAGAAGTTGAAGAACACGGACCTTCTGGAGGTCAAGGACCTGCCGCGCAATCAGACGATCCGGATCGCCACGATGGATGATTTCGACGGCATCGTGTGGAACGTGGCCGGCGGGAGCGGCATGGAGGACTCCGGTGAGTTCCGCCGGGTTGGGCGGACCATTCCGGGTTCCATGAGGTCCGATGGCGGACAGTCCGGTGGGACGACATCGGAGGTTTCGCTCAAGGTGCTCGATTCGAGCACGAAGGACCTGACGGACGGCGCGCCGAACGTGTGGCTGTACTCGACGGGATACGCGCGCAAGATCCAGTTCAACGGCACCGATGCGACGGCCGCGGCCACGGGGTTGCGTTACAACTCCGCCACGGGCGGCCTCGTCGAGGAATCCGGGGTGCCGGGCGATGTCCACTACGACGTCGAGACGTACTACCCGCCCGGGTCCTCCAAGGTTGGCACCACGGAGGACAGCTGCCCGGATCTGGGCGGCGCGCAGGCCGCGAACATCACGCTGCCGGACATCGACCGCAGCCAGATGCAGACCGTCATGGACAAGGCCCGCGAGATTGTCGGCACCGACACGACGGCCTCGACCGTGGCGAAGAAGTTGTGCGACAACCTGCAGACACGCGGCTATTTCTCGAACGGCCAGGAGGGCGACGCCGACGCGGGCGACATCTCGATCGGCAGCAATGCCGTGCTGTCAGGCCACGGGCTCGACCGCATCAACCAGCTGCTGACCGCGCAACAGATGCGCGGCGATGACGAGCAGTACGCCTCCGCGATGGCGTTGATGGCCCAGGTCGAGGGGCTGCCGGCCCGCGTCGTCATGGGGTTCGCGCCCTACCACGTGCAACAGCAGGCCGCGCTCGACCCGAAGAACGCCGGGGACCTCATGACCCCGTCCACCGACAAGGTGCTGAAGGGCAAGGACATCCAGGCGTGGGTCGAGATCGACTTCGACGGGTATGGCTGGGTGCCGTTCTTCCCGACGCCGTACCAGGACCAGACCCCCACGCAGACGAACACCGGCAATTCGAATCAGCCGCAGCCGCAGGTGGTGCAGCCGCCGCCCCCGACCGCGAAGCACACGAACCCGCCGGATGACAAGCGGCAGCAGCCGAACACGTCGCACGCGCCCAAGGCGCACCCGACCAAGAAGGCCGCGCCCGTCGGCAAGTACGCGGTGTGGACCGCGGGCGGCCTCGGCGCGTTGATCGTGGTCACGGCGCCGTTCTGGCTCGTGTTGTTGCTGAAACTGGTGCGCCGCCGGCGCCGGTCGCGGCACGGGCCACCGCTCAGACGGATCTCGAACGGTTGGCGGGAAACCATGGATCTGGTGGCGGACCTGCACGTCGACCCGCCGCCGCTCGCGACCAGGGTCGAGGCGGCACGGCACGCCGTCGAGAGTGGCGTCCTCGGCGAGGACGTGGCAGCGGCGGCGCCGGTCGGGTTGCTCACGCTCGCGGCCGATGCCGATCAGGCGATCTTCGGCGGGGCGGAGCCGAGCGATGCTGCCGCCGGGGCGTATTGGGAGCAGATCGGTCAAGTGCGCGCCGGCACGCTGAAGCGCATGAAGCGGCGTTCCCGGTTGCGGGCGCGGCTCTCGCCCCGGTCGTTGCGCCGGCGGCACGGTTGGCGCGGCGACGCCCAGGTGCGGCAAGCGGATGAGGCCGAGAGGAAGGCCGAGGCGCGGGCCGCGAAGCGGGCTCGGAAGGGTGCCCGGAAGGGCGGCTCGGGTTCCGGCAATGCCACGGGTGCGGCCGGCGCGGCCGGCGAGTCGAGTGCCGGGTTGCCGATCCCGGCGGGGGCCGTGACCGGCACGCTGCCGCCCGTGACGCGGCGGCCTCGCTGACCGCGTGCCCTTCGCGGCCGCGTCAGACCAGGTAGAGTGCTTGAGCGCCCGTCCCCTGGCGGGCGGCAGGCGGCATGGCGAAGGAGCGGCCACGATGACTGGGGATCCGGCTGACCGGGCGGCGCCTGGGGGCGCCGCCGGGACACTTGTGGTTAGGCCGCACCCGGTGTGGGCTTTGGCCGCGCTCGGCTGGCCCGCTTGGGTGTTCTACTTCCTGGCCGTGATGGGCCTGGTCCTGATCTGGGGCGACCTCCACGACACGATGTGGGCCATGTACGTGCTCGTGTGGGCCGTAGCGCTGGGGCAGCTGGTTTATGGGTTGGCGTGCGTGCGCCGCCGCCGGCTGGAAGCCGGGCCGGAGGCGCTGCGGGTGACGGACTCGTTGGGCCACCAGCACACGATCCCGTATGACGACATCGAACTGGTGGGCTACCAGCCGCGCCACTCCTCCAAGCGGCTCTACACGCTGCCGGGCCTACTGATCCGCCGCAAGGCCGCGCCCCCGGAGCGCGTGCCCGCGACCGCCTACACGGGCGCGGATTTCACGGCCCTGATCGAGGCGCTGAAGGCAAAGGTCCCCACCCGCCCCGCCTGACACCACGCGGCCGGCGACTCCTGGGCCGCGATCGGCCTGGCCCGCGACACCTCCCGCCAAGCGGCACACCGCAAGTACGCGCGTCGCTAGGGACAATGCGCCGCGTCAGGCGCCAGCGGGGTGGCCGGCCAGGAGGTTCGTGATGAAGCGGTCGATGTCGGCACGGAGATTCGTGTAAGCGCGGCGGTCGGGTTGTTCCGCGGCGACGGCGTCGCGCACCGCGGTCAGGGTTCCGCGCACCAGCGCCTCCGCGTCGTCGATTCCCCAGGTGGTCAGTTCCGCCACGAGATCAGCGCTGGTCAGCGCGGCGTGACGGTATTCGCCGTTGACCGCGAGCGCCATCTCTTGATCATTGGGGAAATGCGTCTGGGGGACGATGTCGTAGGCCGCGGCCAGCGTGATGGTGCCGTCGATCCGGTGGATCAGCGAGAGATTCTTCGCGTGCAAGTCCAGGTTGCCGACGGCCACTGCCAAGACGACCATCCGGGCTAGCCGCGTCAACGAGTCGTCATCGGTAGCCGCCGCGACCGTCCGCGCGATCCGGGTAACGCTGAC
>JAISIU010000026.1 GCA_031261885.1 Bifidobacteriaceae bacterium | reverse complement strand
CCGTCAAGGCCTCCGGCCACAAGGTCAAGGTGACCGTGAAGGTCGCCTCCTACTCGAAGCCGGCCGGCACGCTGAAGGTCAAGTTCGCCTCGAAGGGCACGAAGACCGTCAAGCTGAAGGCCTCCGCCAAGGGCAAGGCCACCGTCAAGGCGCCGTCCTCCTTCAAGAAGGGCAAGGTCACGGTCACGTTCACGAACAGCCTGTCCGCCAAGTACGTCGCCAAGACCCACAGCGCGACCAAGAAGATCAAACTCTGACCTTCCAGTAGTACCGCGCACGATGGCGGCGCTCACCAACCCGGGTGGGCGCCGCCATCGTCCGTCTCACGGTCCGGAATCAGGGTGCGGGTGGCGTGGCACCCGCTTCGGGAAGCGTGCCGCCCGTGTCCGGGAGCGGGATACCCGTCATGGCCGCGGCCGCCTCGACGTGGGCGTGCAGCGCCTCCCCGATCAGGTCCATGGCCTGGGAGATCGCCGCGTGCTCTCGGTGGCGTGCGTCGCCGGCCGCCGGCCCGCCGGTCCCGGCCGCGAGGGCCAGCGGCGCCGCCAGGTCCACCGGTCGGCCGAACACGACGGCCACGCGCCGCCTGAAACCCGGGAAGCGGTTGACGCCGTCGCCCTCGTGGCGCGTGCCGAGGCAGGCCACGGGAATGACCGGCGCCCCGGAACGGACCGCCAACCAGGCCACGCCCGCGTGAATGCGGCCCACATGGCCCGTGCGCCGGGTCCCCTCCGGGAAGATGCCGACGGCCCGGCCCAGCCGCAGCTCGCCGAGCGCGGCCTCCAACGCCTCGTGCCCGTGGCCGTGGTAGATCGGGATCTGGCCCGCGGCCAGCAGGATCTTGCCGCCCGCGCCGCGGGCCAGCGCCTCCTTGATGAGGAAGAACACGCCGCGCGGCGCCACCGCCAACACGAGCGGCCCGTCGAGGAAGCTCAGGTGGTTCGCGGCCAGGATCACGGGCCCGCGCCGCGGCACGTTGTTCCGGCCGGTCACGCGCGCCGACAGGTACACGGCCACGAGCGCCCGCGCCACGCGCCGCGCCCAGCCCGGCCCAAAAGGTCCGGGAATGCGCTGGGCACCAGCGGGAGCGCCCCTTCCCCCGGTCCGCGCCATGCCCGCTAAACCTCCGGCACGAGGGCGAGCACCCGGGCGATGGTCTCCTCCAGGGTGAGCGCCGAACTGTCGAGCAACGTGACGCCATCGGCGGCCTCCATGAAGCTCGCCACCGTCGAATCGTCCCGGTCGCGCCTGACCACCTGGTCGCGCGTCGCGGCCACGGCGGACGCGTCGGCCGAGCCGGACAGCTCCAACGAGCGGCGCGCCAGGCGCGCCTCCTCCGAGGCCGTCAACAGGATGCGGACCTCGGCGTCCGGCGCGATCACGGTCGTGATGTCGCGGCCCTCCGCGACGATGCCGCGGCCCCCGGACCAGCCGCCGGGCTCGCGTTCGGCGGCCACGAGCCGCCGTTGCCAGTCGACGAGCAGCGGCCTCGCCTTGAGGTTCGTGGCCACGCGCGAGACGACGCGCGAGACCTCGGGCTCGCGGATGCGGGCCGTCACGTCGCGCCCGTCCAGCGTGAAGCGTTCCCCGGCCGGGTCGAGGCCGACAGTCAGCGGCATGTCGCGCACGAGCGCGGCCACACCGTCCAGGTCGTCGAAAGCGGCGCCGGAGTCCAGCACCCAGCAGGCCGCCGCCCGGTACATCGCGCCCGTGTCCAGGTAGGCGAGGCGGCGCGCGGCCGCCACGGCCCGCGCCACGGTGGATTTGCCGGAGCCGCTCGGTCCGTCGATCGCCACGGTCAGTGCCATCAGGTCAGTCCTTTCCCCCAAAACTTCCGGCCATGGTCACGGCCCCGGTCACGCGAGGATGCGCCACCCGGCGCCGGCCAGCGCCGCGGCCGCCTCGGCTCCCGCGCCCTTGGCCACGTAGATCGTGGTCAGGCCCACCGGCTTGCCGCCGGCGTGCTCGATGTTGACGTCCTCCAGGTTCAGCCCGATGTCGCCGATCAGCGTGAACAGCCGGCCGAGCGCGCCGGGCTCGTCCGGCACCATGACCGTGACCTCGTCCCAGTCGACGTGGGCGCCGCCGTGCTTGCCCGGGATGCGGGCCACGCCCTCGTTGCCGGCCGCGATCAGACGGTGCAGGGCCGCCATCGGCTCGCCGAGCGAACCGGCCGCGGCCTGGTCGAGCGCCGCCAGCGCCTGGTCCAGCCCGTCCCGCACGCCGCGCAGCAGGCCCGCCACGGGCCCGGCGTTGCCGAGCAGGATCACGGCCCACAGGGCCGGGTCGGAGGCCGCGATGCGCGTCACGTCGCGCAGCCCGCCGCCCGCCAGGGCCAGCGCCCTGTCGTCGGCCTCGGCCAGCACGCCGGCCATGAGGCTCGAAACCACCTGCGGCACGTGCGAGACGAGCGCCACGGCCTTGTCGTGCGAGGCCGCGTCCATGTGGAACACCTGGGCCCCGACGTCGACCGCCACGTCACGCACCCGCAGCAGCGCCGTCTCGGCGCTCGCGCCCGAGTCGACGATCACCCACGGGCGGCCCTCGAACAGGTCCGGCAGCGCCGCCGCCGGCCCGGACCGTTCCCGCCCGGCCATCGGGTGCGACCCGACGTATCTCGTGAGGTCCGCGCCGGCATCGTGCACGTCCTGCAACACCGCGCTCTTGACGGAGGCGACGTCCGTGACGACCGCTCCGGGATAGTCGCGCAGCGCGCGCACCACGACACCGCCCGCCATGTCCGGCGGCACGGCCACGACCACGAGCGCCGGCTCCGGGTCGCCCTGGGCCCGGGCGCGGCCCGCTCCGAGGTCGGCCGCGACGCCGACGTTGAGCGGCGAGATGTCCTCGAGGGTCACCTCGACGCCACGCCTGGTCAGCGCCATGCCGAGGCTCGCGCCGAGCAGCCCCGAGCCGATGACGTGCACCGGCCCCGAGGTGGCCGTGGGCCCCTCGCCGGAAAGGCCGGGCGCGCCGGGGGCGTCCGGGACAGCCGGAGCGGTCATCTCACCTGGTCACATCCCCAAATCCGCCATCAGCGCGGACAGCTCGGCCCGGCCGAGCACACGCGTGCGTCCCGGCTTGAGGTCGCCGAGCCGGATCGGTCCCTCGGCCGTCCGCACGAGCCGCACCACCGGGTGGCCGACGGCCTCCAGCAGCCGCCTGACCACGCGGTTCGCGCCGGAGTGGAGCACCACCTCGACGAGTGAGAGCCCGGCCTGCTCGTCGAGGACGCGGAACGAGTCGACGGATTGCACGCCGTCCTCGAGCTCGACGCCCTCGCGCAGCTCACGCCCCAGGCCGGGCGCGATCTTGCCCTCGACGGTCGCGACGTAGGTCTTCGGCACCTCGTGCGCGGGGTGGGTCAGGCGGTGCGCCAGCTCGCCGTCGTTCGTCAGCAGCAGCAGCCCCTCGGAGTCGATGTCGAGCCGTCCCACGTGGAACAGCCGCTGCGCCCGGTTCTGGACGTAGTCGGCGACGGTCGGCCGGCCCTGGGGGTCGTCCATCGTCGAGACGACGCCCGCAGGCTTGTGCAGCACGAGCGTGATCTTCGTGCCGTCGAGCTGCACGGGCATGCCGTCGACGCGGATCTGTTCCTTGGTCGGGTCGACGCGGACGCCGGGCTCGAGGATCGGCTGCCCGTCGACCTCGACGCGGCCGTCCGCGATGATCTGCTCGCAGGCGCGGCGCGATCCGAAACCGGCCTCCGCCAGCACTTTCTGCAGCCGTTCGCCGCCCGGCACGTAGACCTCCGCCGCCGGGTGGAAGCCGTGCCCGGGGTTGCCGTCCCAGTCATCGTCGTCCCAGTCGCGGTCCTGGTCGGAGCCGCCCGGTCCGCGGTCGCGGTAGCCCAGGTCCTCGCGCCAACCGGAGCCCGATGCCGGGCCGTCGGGCTGGTCGGAGCCGTCGCCGTAGTGGTCGGCGCCGTCGCTGTCCGTGTCCGATGCCGGAGCGACCGGTGCGCTACCGGGTGCGGTGGGCAGGGGGCTGGGTTCCCCGACATAGACGGGTCCGAAAGGGCGTTCCGCCCCCGG
>JAISIU010000022.1 GCA_031261885.1 Bifidobacteriaceae bacterium | reverse complement strand
GACACCGAAACAGCCCAGCTGTTCATCACCGGGTCCTCGTCCGCGTTGCTGTCGAGTGAGATCGCGACGCAGTTCCGCGGCCGGTCCCGGGCCTATGAGCTGTTGCCGTTCAGCTTCGCCGAATACGCCCGGGCCAACGGCGAGCCGCCGGAGTGGGACGGCTCGGCGGCGGCACGGTCGCGGCTGGAAGCCCTGTTCGACGCCTACCTGGTCGAGGGCGGCTTCCCGGGCCTGCGCGGACTACCCGCCCAGGACCGGATCGGCGTGCTACAGGACTATGCCAGCCTCGTCGTGGTCCGGGACCTCCTGGACCGTTACGACATCCCTGACGCGCGCGGCGTGCGGGACGTGGCGGACGCCCTGCTGGCCGCCAACGGCACCGCGCTGAGTGTGAACCGCCTGACCGCCCGCCTCAAGGCCCGGGGGATGGCGATCGGCCGTGACCGGGTCACGGCCATGGCGCGGCATCTCGCGGACGCCTATCTCCTGTTCTTCGTGCCGGTCTTCACGTACTCGGGGCACAAGTCCCGAGTGAACCCCCAGAAGGTTTACGCGATCGACCCGGGCCTCGCCTTCGCGGTCTCGGCGGCCCCCAGCGTGAACCTCGGACAGCGGCTGGAACAGGCCGTCTACCTGGAACTACGCCGCCGCCACCCGCTGGCGCGCGAACGCGGCATCTCTTATTACCTGACCCGGGACCGGCGTGAGGTCGACTTCGTGGTGGGAGACCGCGGCCAGGGCCAAGCGGCCGCACTGGTCCAGGTCTGCGCGGACCTCCGTGACGCTCAGACGCGTGGGCGCGAGATCACGGCGCTCGAGACGGCCATGGGGGAGCTCGGGCTGGACCAGGGGACCATCGTCACGTTGCGCGATTCGGAGACGATCAAGGTGGAGGCCGGGACCATCGAGGCGGTGCCAGCCTGGCGCTGGTGCCTGGAGATGTGAGCGCGCCGAGAACGCGCCGGGCGGTAACGTCATCGTGCACGGACCCAACCCGGGCACGTGCGGAAGGGAACGACCATGTCGGACGGTGCGGACAGCGTTGACGCCACGGCGGCCGCGGCGGGCCCGCCGGGCGCTGCGGAGCCGTCACCAACTCCGCCGGCCCAGCCGGCCGCGCGGCGCGTCGTCATCGTCGACGACCACGCGCTGTTCCGCGCCGGCGTGAGGGCCGAGCTGTCCGGCGCGCTCGACATCGTCGGTGAGGCCGCGAGCGTCGAGGAAGCGGACGGCATCGTCCACCAGGTCCGGCCGGACGTGGTGCTGCTG
This sequence comes from Bifidobacteriaceae bacterium, assembly GCA_031261885.1. Classification (GTDB taxonomy): domain Bacteria; phylum Actinomycetota; class Actinomycetes; order Actinomycetales; family WQXJ01; genus JAISIU01. The sequence continues at coordinate 2,496 of JAISIU010000022.1, read as the reverse complement.
GATGTCCACCTGCCCGGCGGCGCGGGCGGCGGCGGCGCGGAGGTCGTGGCCCGCTGCCAGGACCTCGGCGGCCAGACCCGGTTCCTCGCGGTGTCGGTCTCGGACGCGGCGGAGGACGTGGTGCAGGTGATCCGCGCGGGGGCCCGCGGCTACGTCACGAAGTCGATCGGGGGCGCGGAGCTGATCGAGGCCGTGGAGCGTGTGGCAGGCGGTGACGCGGTGTTCTCGCCGCGGCTGGCGGGGTTTGTGCTGGACGCGTTCGGGGCGGCCGGCGGCGACGTCGCGACGGGCGACGACGAGCTGGACCGGCTCACGGCCCGGGAGCGCGAGGTGATGCGGCTGATCGCGCGTGGGTACACGTACAAGGAGGCGGCGGCCGAGCTGTTCCTGTCCGTCAAGACCATTGAGACGCACATGAGCTCGGTGTTGCGCAAGCTGCAGCTGTCGAACCGCGGCGAGCTGACCCGGTGGGCGGCCAAGCGGCACTTCGTGTAGGGCGCGGCATGGCGCGGGGCGCACGATGTCGGGTGGTTGCCCGGGTTGTCCCGTCCTCTTTCGGGTTTGGTGGCCCGGGCGGTGGCATTTGGGGCGCGGATGTGACCAAACGGCCTGGGAGGTTTTCCAGCGCGCGGCGTAGCCTCGGGGCATGAACCCCATCGCATCTCCCCACACCCAGCGTCCCCAAGGTCCCCAGCGTCTCCAGCGTCCCCGGCGGGCCGCGGTCCTGGCCCTCGCCGCGACCCTCACCCTCGCCGCGGGCCTCGCCGGGCACGCCGCCCCACCAGCCGCCGCGAACGCCACCAGCCTCACGGCATCGGCCGCCCCCACCATCCCAACCACCCACCCGGCCACCTCCCACAGTGTTGCCCGCGTTACGGCATCGGGCGCTTCTTCCGGTCAGGTCGCCGCCGCGAAGGTGGCCGTCACCGAGCCGCTGTCCCACTCCCTGCCCAAGACTGCGACCCCCGCCAAAGAACGCACCTATCTGAAGGCGCTGAAGGTCAGGCACTCCAACCCCGGCGGCTACAAGCGCAGCTACTTCAAGACGTGGGAGGAGGCCGACGAGTGGGGCTGGAGCCGCGTCACCGACCCCGACTGTAACGTGCGCGAGGCTACACTCATGCGCGACGGCACGAAGGTCAAGGTCAACACCAGCTGCAAGGTCCTCTCCGGGCACTGGTTCGACCCGTACTCAGGGGCCACGTTCCAGAAGGCGTCCCGGCTCGACATCGACCATATGGTGCCGCTCGCGGACGCCTGGCGCTCCGGCGCGAACAAGTGGTCCGCCGCCAAGCGCGAGAAGTACGCGAACAACCCCGAGGTCGTGGTCGTGTCCTCGGCCAGCCAGAACCGGTCCAAGGGCGACGATTCGCCCGCCTCGTGGAAACCGGCCGATCACGCTTCCTGGTGCGGGTACGCGGTCCGCTGGATCGCGGTCAAGCACACGTGGCGGCTGTCCGTGACCAGCGCCGAGAAGAAAGCACTGGCCTCGATGCTCGACACGTGCCCGGCGGGCGGGAAGGTCGCCTCCCGAACCGGGCACATCGCCTCGGTGACGGTTGTGAAGGGGGCCGGTTCGGCATCGGCCACCTCTGGCGAGTCCAGTAAGTCCAGCGGGTCTGGTGGGTCCGCCCCGGACGCGAACTCCGGCACCACGTACTACAAGAATTGCGCCGCCGTGCGCGCCGCCGGGAAGGCGCCGCTGCTCAGGGGACAGCCGGGCTATGCCGCCAAGTTGGACCGCGACGGCGACGGCATCGCCTGCGAATAGGTCAGCCCCGGTTTTCGTGGTTTCCTCCGGGTTTGGTGGCCCGGGTGGTCGCATTCGGGTCGCGGACGTGACCAATTGCGCTGGGAGGTTTGGTGGGGTGGGGTGGGGTGCACGATGCCGGGTGGCCGGGTTGAGTCGGGGCGCCCCGGGGCGTGTCGCTCGGGTCAGTCGCGGGCGATGTCGGGCTCCAGGTAGATGACCAGGTCAGCGGCCACGGCCGCGCGGGCGCGAGCCTCCGCCTCATCAATGTCCGCCGCCAGTTCCGCGGCCCCGAGCCCCGGGTCCACCGCGAGCTTCGCCGCGACCAGCACCTGGTCCGGCCCCAGGTGAACGGTGCGCAGGTGCAGCACCCGCTCCAGGCCGGACCCGGGCAGCGCGGCCCGGATCCGGTCCACGACGTCGGGGGCCGCGGCCTCGCCGAGCAGCAGCGACTTCATCTCGCGCGCCAGGATGACCGCGACCGCGACGAGCACCAGGCCGATCGCCCCGGATCCGGCCGCGTCCCACCGCCCGTCGCCGGTCGCGAGCGTCAGCGAGACCCCGGCCAGCGCGAACACGAGGCCGGTCAGGGCCGCCGTGTCCTCGAGCAGCACGGCCGGGAGCTCCGGCAGCGTGGCCGTGTGGATGAACCGCCACCAGCTGCCCGTGCCCTTGTGGCCCCGCGCCTCCTTGACGCCGGTGCGCAGCGAGTAGCCCTCCAGGACCATTGACGCGACGAGCACGGC
>JAISIU010000338.1 GCA_031261885.1 Bifidobacteriaceae bacterium | reverse complement strand
CGTCCCGGACTTCGTGACGGCGGCGACCACCTTCTTCGAGCTCTTCCACTTCCACGTGGTCTTCACGGTGTGGCCGTCCTGCGCGTAGGGGACGGCTGGGACCTTCGCCTTCTGCCCTTTGGTCAGGCGCAGCATGGTCTGACCGACGCGGACGCGGTAGACCGGCTGGTCCGAGAAGTGCGCGTTGCGTTTCAGGCGGAAATCGACATGGCTCGTCGGTCCGGCCACGTCTACTGGCCCGATGACGCCGGTGGCGTAGTTGGCCATCGTCGCCGTGAAGTAGGTGTTGTAGCCCCAGGCGACGCGTGGGAGCGTGAAACCGCCGTTCGCGTCGGTGCCTGTGGGCGAGGTCGAGGGCATGAACTGGCCGCGATGGGTGGTGATTGTGGCTCGGAGCGGTTTGCCGGTTGAGGCGTCGACCACGCGGCCCGTGACGGGAAAGGTGTCGACGGTCGCTTTCCAGATCGAGCCCGATGGCGAGCCGCCGCGCGTGTCATCGGTCTCGGCGAGATAGAAATTGCCCCAGGCGTCGCCGCCGAACCCCGTGGGCGAGTTCAGCCCTTTGACCGCGAAGGCCTGCTTGATCGGGTTCTGGTTCGTGTCATAGATCATGAGGTTTGAGGTTTTTGGCGAGAATGAGCCGCTGCTGTCGGTGCTCGGTTCGATTCCGGAGTTGGCCACGTACAGATAGCCGTTGGCGTCCACCTTGATGCTGCGCGGCGAGCTGAGCCCGGTGATCGTGCCCACCTTGGTCGGTGGGTCGGTCGGGGCGAAGACGCTGACGGTGTTCGCGACCATGTCGGAGACGTAGATGCGTCCGTCCGGGCCGACGCCGATGCCGGCCGGCTCGGTGAATCCGCCGAGGATCTGGATGGGTGCGTATGGGCTGGCGGTGAGGTAGACGCGCACGAGGTCGTCGTGGATGTCCGCGACGTACAACCGGGATCCGTCGGGGCTGAGGGAGACGTTGATGGGTTGCGCGTCGACGGTCGGTTCGATGTAGCCGATCCGGAGCGGTGTGCCCGCCAGCGAGTAGATGTTGACCGAGTGTTCGAACAGGTCGGTGACGTAGAGGGTTTTCCCGTCGGGGGATATGACGAGGCCCATTGGGCTGACGACATCGGTGATCGTGGCTCGGAGGCTCAGCGACGCGCCGTCGACCGAATAGACGTACACGTTGTTTTCGGTGGTGTCGGTGTAGGCCATCGTGTCGCCGGCGTCGTCGGTGGTGACGTCGTATGGGTTGATCCGGCAGGGCAGGATGATGCCGGCCTGCCAGTGGGGGGAGTAGCCGAGGACTGGGGCGTGTTCCTGGGTGCTGGGCTGGCAGCCGGGGCTCGCGCCGGTCATGGACTCGGATGTCGAGTAGGTTCCGCCGTCGGCGGCGGTTGGGGCCGTTTGGGACATCGCGGTGGCCAGTCCGGTGGTGGTTAGGCCGACGATGGCGGCCGCCAAGACGCGCGGAAGTTTGCCGAGGCGGGAGTTCCGGTGGGCACACCGATCCGCGGTGAGGGTGGGGTCGGGTTTCGGGCGAGAGTGGTGTGCGCGCATGCAGACTCCCGTAACAGTGAACCGCCCGTGGCCATCGCTGGCCAGCGGGCGGAACTGAGCACCCCTTTTCTAGCACAGGCCGCTCGAGGGCCGCCAATCGTCGGCCGTCCGTGCGGGACTGTCGCGCGCCGGGCGGCAGTGCCATCTCAATCTGGTCCAAGGGTTTGCGCGGACCGGGGGACGATGCCGGACCGCACCTTTCGTATGGGACGGAACCGCCGTCATCGGGCACGAAAAATCGCAAATCACCAAGTAACTTGCCGATATATCACCAAGTCGCTTGGTGATTTGTCATGGTTACCGGTCCGCTTCGATCCGGTCCGGACGGTGTACTCGCCGGCAGGAATTGTGTTAAAACGACATCAGATGTCATGCTAAAGCGACATTAACTAGTATGCTAAAGTGACATTAACAAACCTGTTGAAATGGCATTAGCGAAGGGTGTGAGGCGTTGACCAGCTCAAACTACGTGGTCAGGCACGTCGATGCCGCACTCGACACCTTGCTCACGGAACTGCCGGCCATCATGCTGACCGGGCCCCGCGCCTGCGGGAAGACCACGACAGCCGAACGGCGCGCCAAGTCCGTGCTGCGCCTCGACCGCGGCGACGTCGCGACGGCCTTCCTGGCGGCCCCCGATGCCGTGCTGGCCGCGCAGCCCTTGCCGGTGCTGGTGGACGAATGGCAACGTGCTGATGGATCCATGGGGGCCATCAAGCGCGCCGTGGACACGGGCCAAGGCCCCGGTCGCTACCTCATCACCGGCAGCGTGCGGTCCCGCTTGTCCAAGGCGCGGTGGCCAGTCACCGGGCGGGTGGTGCCGCTGAAGATGTACGGGCTGACGGTCGCCGAGGCCGAGGGGACCACGGTGGCCGCTGACACGGTCGTGGCGCGGCTCTTCGGGGACGTGGATCCCGTTCCCGGCACGCTTCGTGACGCGCCTGACCTGCTCGAATACGTCGCGGACATCGTCAGGGGCGGTTTTCCCGAAGCGATCGGGCTCAGCTCCTATGCCCGCGGCCTGTGGTACGCGGGCTACGTGGAGCAGCTGGCCAGGCATGACGTCGCCGATCTGGACACCGTACGTTCGCCTCAAGGGTTGATCGACCTGCTCCGGGCCGTGGCCCTGAACACGGCGGGCCTGCCGGCCGTTCAGTCGCTGGCGCAGGCGGCGGGCCTGGACCACCGAACCGTCGTCGCCTACCTCGACCTGCTCGAGGACCTCGGCATCATCCAGCGCGTCAGGGCCTGGTCGTCGAACAAGCTGACGAGACTCGTCAAGACGCCCAAGTACCACGTCATCGACACGGGGCTCGCGGCGCACCTTTCCGGTGACGACGCGGCCGGGATCCTCCAGAGCGGCGACCGGTTGGGTCGCCTGATGGACAGCTTCGTGCTCAGCCAGTTGCGCCCGCTGCTCGCGTTCGCCAATCCTCCCGTGGCCGTCTATCACCTGCGCGACGGGAACGGACAACGCGAGGTCGATCTCGTGTTGGAATCGGCCGCCGGTGACATCGTCGGGATCGAGGTGAAGGCCGCGAACGCGGTGACGATGAAGGCCGCGAAGCACCTGATGTGGCTCCGCGACCAGCTCGGCGCTCGTTTCCGGCGCGGCATCGTGCTCCACACCGGCGCCATGATCTATCCGCTGTCCGAGCGCGTCTGGGCCATGCCGGTGGCCGCCCTGTGGCGCTGATCGCTGAGACCACGCCGGGAGCGAAGTGAGGCGGCTCGCATTCGCCCCGGCACCCCCGCGCCGCTAAGATTGTGCGGATAAGGGCCGCCCTGCCGCCCGCCCCGGCGCCCCGGCAGGTTCCTAGCTGAC
>JAISIU010000334.1 GCA_031261885.1 Bifidobacteriaceae bacterium | reverse complement strand
GCGGTCGAGCGTGTCGCGCAGCACGCGGCGGGTGCGGCCCTTGATCTCCTTGTCGAGGGCCGTCAGCTGGGACCGGATCTGGGCCGGCACGCGGGCGCCCTCCTCGACGCCGAGCGCCTGGCGCAGCTCGGTCTTCTCGCGCTCGCCGCGCTCCTCGTTCGTGACCTTGGCGGCCTGGCCGGCCGCGTCCACGAGCCGGCCGGCGGCGATCACCGCGGTGCCGACGCTGCGCGCCTCGGCGGCCAGGTTGAGCGCCTGGTCGCGGCGCTCGCGCGCGGCCGGGTCGCGGGCCAGGCGGCGAGCGATGCCGATGTGGCACTGGGCGGCCAACGCCGAGGTCCGGGCGACCTCCGGGTCGACGCCGTCGCGCTCGACCAGCAGCTGGGTGACGGCCTCGACGCTCGGGATGCGCAGGCCGACGTGGCGGCAGCGTGAACGGATCGTGGGCAGCACGTCGCGCGGCGACGGCGTGCACAGGATCCAGACGGTCCGGGATGGCGGCTCCTCGATGGATTTGAGCAGCACGTTCGTGGTGTTCTCGGCCATCCTGTCGGCGTCCTCGATGATCACGATGCGCCACTTGCCGGTGCCCGGCAGGCGTGAGGCGGAGGCCACGAGATGGCGCACCTCGTCGATCTTGATCTGGACCTGTTCGGTGGTGACGTGGGTGACGTCCGGGTGGGTGCCCTTGAGGACGGTCTCGCAGCTGTGGCAGACGCCGCAGCCGTGGTCGGGGCATTCGAGCGCGGCCGCGAAGGCCGTGGCGGCCACGGACCGGCCGGAGCCGGGCGGGCCCGTGATGAGCCAGGCGTGCGTCATGGCGCCGTCGGCCGCGGCCGCCGCCTTCAGCGGCCCGAGGCGGTCGTCCTGGCCCGTGACGGCCTCCCACACGCTCACGGCCTGGGCTCCTGTGACGCCGTGACGGGCCAGGAGGCGGCCAGCTCGGCGGCGGCCGCGCGGGCCGATGGCGTGGACGGTTGCGCGGTGGCGGGCGGCGCCGGCGCCGGTTCCTGGCCGGGCAGGTTCTGGGCCTCGCTGCGGCGCACGAGCGGTAGCACGGCCGCGAGCACATCGGCGTGGACCCGCCCGATCGGCAAGCGGGCGTCGATGACGGCGTAGCGTTCGGGCGCGGCCTGGGCCAGCGCCCGGTAACGCCGGTTGACACGCTCATGGAATGGCAGGCCGGCGGTTTCGAGGCGGTCGCCCAGGTCGCGGCCGCGGCGCTCGGCGTCGGCGGCGGGGATGTCGAGCAGCACCGTGAGATCCGGCACGAGGCGGCCGATGGCCAGTTGGTTGACGGCGCGGACATCCGTCTCGCGCAGCCCGCGGCCCTCCACCTGGTAGGCGATCGACGAGTCGAGGTGGCGGTCGGAGATCACGATGGCGCCGGCCGTCAACGCCGGTTCGATCACCTCCGCGACGTGCTGGGCGCGGTCCGCCGCGTAAGCGAGGGCCTCAGCGGCCGGGCAGACCTCGCCGCCGTGCAGCAGCGCGGCCCGGAGGCGTTCGCCGGAATCGGTGCCGCCCGGCTCACGCGTCGTGACGACATCCTCGACGCCGTGGGCCCTGAGCGCGTTGGCCAACAGCCTCACCTGCGTGGTCTTGCCGGCCGAGTCTCCGCCCTCGAATACGATGAACAACCCGCGCGCCATGCCCACCAGCCTAGGCGACTGGCGCGTCTCTCGTGTCCGGGCAAAGTTTCGGTCGCGGAACGGGGCGATTTTGGTACCAAAAGTTTGCCCGAACGGGGGACGGGTCACTCTTCCGGGAAACGCAGACCGATCTGGGCACGAATCTGGTCGAGCACGCCGAGCACGGCCACGGTCTGGTCCGGCGGCATGAGCGGCGAGGCCGTCTCACCGGCCGCGATCCGCGTCGCGGCCTCGGCGAACTCGTACTCGTAGCCGGCGCCGACCGTCGGCGTGAACCACTCGTCCGCCTGACCCAGCGTGGTGCCGCCGCTGCCCGCGTCGCCGCTGGCCAGCGCCATGCGCACGGGGCACGGCGACCAGAACTTGGGGAGCCTGATCAGGCCCTTGGCGCCCGCGATCCACGACTCCTGCGGCGTCACGGCCTGGATCGAGGCCTGCGCCACGGCCTGGACGCCCGAGGCGTAGCCGAGGATCGCGCTCACGGTCGCGTCGACCCCAGTGTCCGCCATCGTCGCGTCCGCCACGACCCGGTCCGGCACGCCGAGCACGTCGACGATGTGGCTGACCGCGTAGATGCCGCGGTCCAACAGCGCGCCGCCGCCCTGCGCCAAGCCGTAGAACCGGTCCGACGGATCATGCTGGTTGTAGTCGCCGAAGTCGACCATCATCGCGACGACGTCGCCGATCTCACCGGCCCGGACGCGCCGCCGCACCTCGACCATGTGCGGCAGGAAGCGCGTCCACATCGCCTCCATGAAGAACAGGCCGCGCGCGGCCGCGAGCGCCGTGAGCTCGGCGGCCTGGGCCTGAGTCTCCGTGACCGTTTTCTCCACGAGCACCGGTTTGCCGGCTTCGAGCGCCAGCTTCGCGTCGTGGAAATGGGAGGCATTGTTCGTCGCGACGTAGATCGCGTCGATGTCCGGCGCCGCCACGAGTTCCTCGTAGGAGCCATAGGGACGTTCGATGTGGTGGGCGGCCGCGAAGGCCGCGGCCCGGTCCAGGCTGTGGGAGCCCACCGCACGGATCTCCTGGACGGTGGCGCCGCTGACGTCATCGGCCACGGTCGCGGCGATGCGGCCGGTGCCGAGGAACCCCCAGCGGAGGGGTGGGGCTTGACGGGGGTCGTCGAGGTGTGTCACAGACCCTCACTCTAGTGGCCCGCTGGCGGGCCGGCCGGACGCCGCCTCAGCGGTAGCCCTCGAAGTCGTGCTGCCGCCACGCCTCGTAGACGGCGATCGCGGCCGAGTTCGACAGGTTCAGCGAGCGCCGTGCCGGCAGCATCGGGATGCGCACCTGCTGGGTGATGGCCGGGTGGGTTTTGACCCAGGCCGGCAGCCCGTCCGGCTCCGGGCCGAACAGCAGGACGTCGTCGGACTCGTAGTGGATGTCGTACGAGTTCTCGTGCGCCTGGGTGGTGAAGGCGTAGATGCGCTGCCCCGGCACCGCCGCGACGGCCTCCTCGAAATTCTCGTGGATGCGGACGTCCGCCAGGTCGTGGTAGTCGAGGCCGGCCCGCCTGAGTTTGGCGTCCGAGAGGTCGAAGCCCAACGGCTTGACCAGGTGGAGCACGCAACCGGTGATCGCTGACAGCCGGATCGCGTTGCCCGTGTTCGCCGGGATGCGCGGTTCGAAGAACATGACGTGGAACATCGCCGTTATTTCTTCTTCGCGGCGCTCTTCGACTTGGCCGCCGGCTTCTTGGCCGCCGGCTTGCGGGTGCTCCGCCGCTTGACGGGGCCGCGCGCCCGCTTCGCGGCCAGCAGCTCGGCCGCCCGCTCCAACGTCACGCCGGCCGGCTCCTCGCCGCGCGGCAGTGTCGCGTTCGTCTCGCCGTCCGTCACGTACGGACCCCACCGGCCGTCCTTGACCACCACGTTCTTGCCCGTGGCCGGGTCCTGTCCGAGCTCCGCCAGCGGCGCGGCCTGCGCGCGGGCCTGCCCACGCCGGGTCTTGGGCTGGGCGTACAGCGCCAGAGCCTCCTCGAGCGTGACCGTGAACAGCTGCTCCTCGCTCTGAAGTGAACGCGAGTCGGTGCCGCGCTTCAGGTACGGCCCGAACCGGCCGTTCTGCGCCGTGATGTCCTCGCCCGTGGTCGGGTCGGCGCCCACCACGCGCGGCAGGGACAGCAACTTCAGCGCGTCCTCCAGCGTCACCGTGTCCGGTTTCATCGATTTGAAGAGCGACGCGGAACGCGGTTTGGGAGCTTTCGCCTTCGTCTTCTTGCCCAATGCCGTGTCCTGGCCGGGCGTGGCCGGCAGCACCTCTTGGACGTACGGGCCGTAGCGGCCGTCCTTCACGACGATCTGGTGCCCCGTGGCCGGGTCGGCGCCGAGTTCGCGGGCCTGCCCGCCGGCTTGGGCCTGCTCGATCAGCGCCTTGGCCCGCGCTGGGGTCAACTCGTCGGGCGCCAGCTCCGGCGGGACCGAGGCGCGGCGCGGCGACTCGCCCTCCGTGGCCGCGGCCATCTCGACGTACGGGCCGTAGCGGCCGACGCGCAGCGCGACGCCTTCGCCGAGCGGCACGGTGTTGACTTTGCGGGCGTCAATGTCGCCCTGGTCCGCGACGAGCCGTTTCAGTCCGAGCTCGGCGAGCCGGCCGGCCGCGTTCTCGGAGGGGTCCGATGCCGGGTGCCCGGCCGCCCGGGCGGCGTCGCCGTGGCCGTAGTAGAAATCGTGGAGCCATTCTTCACGCTGCTCCTTGCCGAGCGCGATCTGGTCGAGGCCCGATTCCATCGCGGCCGTGAAGTCGTAGTCGACGAGGTCGCCGAAGTGCTGCTCGAGCAGCTGCGTCACGGCGAACGCCAACCAGGTCGGCTGCAGCGCCTGGCCGTGCCGCTCGACGTAACCGCGGTCCTCGATGACGGACATGATCGAGGCGTAGGTGGACGGCCGGCCGATGCCGCGCTTCTCGAGCGCGGCCACGAGCGAGGCCTCGGTGTA
>JAISIU010000232.1 GCA_031261885.1 Bifidobacteriaceae bacterium | reverse complement strand
CCCCGGCACGGCGGGCGACGCCCCGGCCCACGTCTCGACGAGCGTGCGGGCATGGGCCACGGAAGCGCCGGCCTCGGCCTGGGGCAGGGGCGCGAACTCGGGCTGGTAGTAGCGCGCGATCGCGCCGGCGACGGGCGCGAGCGCGGGGATCAGGCGCAGCTCGGTCAGCGACAGCACGGTGGCGTCGACCCCGGCGATGTTCTTCGCGTAGCCGCGGACGGCGGCGGCCAGTTCGACGTGGAGGCCGCGCAGCGTCGTCTCACCGGCGGCGTGGCGGCGTTCGGCGGCCTCGACCTGGCCGAGGGCCAGCGACCGCGCTTTGGCCAGCGTCATCGGCCGTTCGGCCTTGGCCTTGCGGCGGCGGGCGAACCAGCCGGCCGCGAGTAGCACGGCCGCGACGGCCGCGGCCACGAGCAGCACGCCGACCACGATCCACCACCAGCTGTAGGCGATCGGCCCGTAGGCCCCGCCGGCGGACGGGCTCGGGGCGGCGGCCGGGGCGGCCCAGGCGCTAAAGGGAGCGGTCATGGCTGAGCGCCTCCAGCAGCGAGAGGAAATCGGTGGCGAAGTCCTGGGTGCCGGCCACGGACAGGGCCGGGATGTGGAGCTCCTGGAGCACGGCCTCCGAGGCGGCCCGGCGCGCCACCTGGGCGCGCGCGGCGGCCCGCACCAGCCGCTGGTCGGCGCGGGCCGAGGCCGGCAGGTCGACCCGCCCGGCCACGTCCTCGACCGCGACGCCGGCCGGCGGCGTGGCCAGCGGGAACATGTCCTGGATCTGGACGCACAGGAGCGCGTGCCGGGCCCGGAGCCGTTTCAGGGCGGCGCTGTCGGCCCCGAGCGGGTGGGCCTCGTCGGTGATCAGCACCGCGAGCGACCGCTGAGTGCCGGAGCCGATGGCCTGGCGGGCCAACGCGCCGAGGTCGGACGGGGCGGTGGCGTCCTCCAGCTGCCGTTCCAGGACCCGGAGCGCGAGCTCCAGGTGGCCGCGGCTCGAGCGGTGCGGCAGGTGCCGGGCCCCGGCCCGGTTGCCGGCCACGAGCGCCAGCTGGTCGCCGTGCTCATAGGCCAGGTAGGCGAGAACGCCGGCGACGTGCCCGGCGACCTCGGACTTCGACTCCCCGGACGGGGCGGTGCCGCGCATCTCGACGCCCGTGTCGCAGATCAGCAGCGTGCGCTGCGTCGCGTCGTGGACGTACCGCTTGATGATCGGCAGGCCGACGCGGGCCGTCGACTTCCAGTCGATGTCGCCGACGTCGTCGCCGGGCTGGTACAGGTACAGGTCGTCGAAGTCGATGCCCGTGCCCTTCAGGATCGAGGGGTGAATGCCGTCGAGCACGCCCTGGGCGCGCCGGACGGTCGGCAGGCCCAACCGGGTCCGGACCCTGACGAGCCGCGAGGCGTGGGCGCCCATGCCGGGCACGGCTCCGCCCGGGATGCCGGGCGCGGAGGGCGCGGTCCCGGCCGTGGCCCGCTCCGGCATCGGCCGCTGCCCGCCGGCGGGAGCCCCGGCGGGCGACCATTTGGAGCGTGACCGGCCCTCCGCCATCGGCCGCTCCCCTGCTGGACCCGGCCGGGCGCCGCCGGGCGCGGTCCCGCGTTTCGATCCGAACGCCATCGACGCTCCGCTCACGGGGTGGGGACGGCCGCGAAGACGGCGTCGATCAGGGATTCCGGCGTGACGCCGGCCGCCACCGCGTCGTAGGTGCGCAGCAGGCGGTGGCGCAGCACGGGGTAGCGCATGTCCTTGATCTCGTCCGGCGTGACGTACTCGCGGCCACGCATGAGGGCGAGCGCCTGCGCGGCTCTGACCAGCGCGATCGCGCCGCGCGGCGAGGCGCCCACGCGCACCTGGTCGACGAGCTCGGAGGGACGGACCGAGCCGATGCCGCGCGTCGCGTTCATGACCGCGACCACGTACTTGCGGAGCGGCTCGGCGACGTAGACGCGGGCGGTCAGCGCCTGGAGGCGGGCGACGTCGTCGAGCGCGATCGGGTTGCCGGCGATCGGCGCGGCCAGCGACCCGTCGAGCGTGCGCGAGAGGATCTGGTCCTCCTCGGGCGGGGTCGGGTAGGTGATGACCTCTTTCAGGAGGAAGCGGTCCATCTGGGCCTCGGGCAGCACGTACGTGCCCTCCTCCTCGATCGGGTTCTGCGTGGCCAGCACGAGGAACGGGCTGGGCAGCGGGTAGATCTTCGTGCCGATCGAGGTCTGGCGTTCCTGCATCGCCTCGAGCATCGCGGCCTGGGTCTTCGCGGAGGAGCGGTTCACCTCGTCGAGCAGCACGACGTTCGCGTGGACCGGGCCGAGCTGCGTGGTGAACTGGCCCGTGGTCTGGTTGTAGATCTGCGTGCCGATGATGTCCGAGGGCATGAGGTCGGGTGTGCATTGGATGCGGTGGAAGGTGCCGGAGATCGCGGAGGCGAGGGCCTGGGCGGCGGTCGTCTTCGCGAGGCCGGGGACGGATTCGATCAGGATGTGGCCGCCGGCCATGAGCGCGGCCATGAGGCACGTGCGCAGTCCGGCCTGCCCGACGAGGCGTTGGTCGATGACGGCCTCGACGCGCCTGAGCAGGCCCTGGGCCTCGGCCACCTCGGTGCTTGAGAGTTGTTCCACGGGTCTTAACCGTAGTGGCGCGCCGGGCCGGGCCGCGAGGGCGCGCCGCCGTTTCACCGAGCCTTCATTGCCGGCGTTCAGCCGGCTTTCAGAAAAGCGGCGGGCCCGGCCGGGGAGCGTGGCGCTCCTCGGCCGGGCCCGTCGTCGCCGGCCGCGCGGAGGGAGGTGCCCGATGCCGGGCCTCCCCCCGGGCGGTCAGCTCACCGGAGGATGGTTTGTCACTTGATCTTGTGGGACTTGGAGGCGCGGGTCACGCTCTTGTAGCCGGTCTTGGAACCGGTCACCTTCACGACGACCTTCTCGCCCTTGTAGGAGCTCTTCAGCTTCAGCTTGGAGGCGGTCTTGACCTTCTTGCCGTTCACGTACCACTTGACCGTGAGCTTCGTGCCGCTGGTCCACTTGGACGAGTAGCTCTTGACCTTCAGGGTCTTGCCGGCCTTGGCCGTGCCGGAGATGGCCGGACGGTGGGTCTTGAGGACCTGGACGTAGAGCTGCGCGGGCGGCGCCGTCACGAGCGCGCCCTCGGCCTTCAGCAGGCTGACGACGGCCGCGGCGATGTCGGTGTCGGTCGCGGAGGCATCCTTCGCGACCTTCTGCGCGGCGGCGATCGCGGCGTTGAGCGCGGCGAACGAGGCCGTCGTGTAGTCCGCGCCCTTGTACGCCTGGGCGCCGGAGATCGTGGCCTGGAGCAGCGGCAGCAGCGCCGGGGCGGCGGCCGGAGCGGCCACGGCCTTCAGCGCGGACTGGGCCTGGAGCAGGGCCAGGGCGGCGTTCGCGACGTCCTGCGGCGTGGCGTTGGCGTTGTCGGCAACGACCACGGCGGCGGACAGGGCGGACTGGAGCTGGTTCCACGAGTCGGTCGTGTAGCCGGCCGCGTTCAGGGCGCCGACCTCGGTGACGAGGCTGTTCAGCACGTCCTTGGCGGCGGCCGGGGCGACGGTCTTGAGGCCGGCCACGGCGCTGTTCAGGGCGCTGGCGGCGGCGAGGACCCCGTCGGTCCCGATCGTCGAGGCGGCGATCTGGGCCTGGGCGGCCTTGGCCGCGGTCAGAGCGCTGGCG
>JAISIU010000213.1 GCA_031261885.1 Bifidobacteriaceae bacterium | reverse complement strand
AGGCGGGCCTCCTCGCCCACCCCCGTGTGCTCGTCGATCTGGAACGGCAGCGGCGCGCACGTGTTGAGGATCACCACGTCCTTCGCCACGACCTCGACCTCGCCCGAGGGCAGGTCCGGGTTCTCATTGCCGTCCGGGCGGTGGCGCACGCGGCCCGTCACCTGGATGACGTACTCGTTGTGCAGCTCATGGGCCAGGGCCTCGTCGTGGATCACGACTTGGCCGATGCCCGAGGCGTCGCGCAGGTCGATGAAGGCGACGCCGCCGTGGTCGCGGCGCGAGGCCACCCAGCCGGCCAGTGTGACGGTTTGATCGATGTCGCTGGCGCGCAAGTCGCCGGCGTTGTGTGTGCGCAGCACGGTGCCGGAGTGTCCTTCCGATGGGCTTTGGGCCCCTAAGTGTTAGGGCGGGTTGGGCCCGGGCGCGGCGGGCGCGCCGCGGGGCGCGGCGGCCGACGGCCAGGGCCAAGGCACGATTCTAGTCTCCCGCCCGGTCCGGACCGTTCGCCGGAAACGGGCGGTCCGGCATCGTCGGTCAACGAAACGGGGGGACGATGCCGGCCGGTCACCTTGTGAGCGGAACGGAAGGGCCGGCATCGTCCACCCAGAGATTTCAGCCCTTGCCGTTGATGACCTGCAGGTGGAGCGAATACTTGGCGGCGGACCACTTGATGTGCTTCGTGTTCTTGAAGGTGACCGTGATCTTCGGCTGGTCCGTGTCCTTGAAGTGCTTCGTGAAGGCCGCGGGCGGCAGGACGTCGACGCCGGCCTTCTTCAGGCTGTTGAACTGGAAGCTGCTCGTGCCGTACTTGCCCCACTTCACGGCGATGGTGCCCTTGAGGCTCCACTTGCCGGTGTTCGCGTAGAACGTGACCTTGTTCTTCGCGTTCTTCTTGCCGAACGAGGTGGTCCAGCTCGCGCCGATCGGCGTCTTGATCGGCTTCACGGTGAGCGTGTTGCTGCGGTAGGTGGTCGGTGCGCCGCCCTCCGGCGTCAGGGTGGCGACGGCGTAGAACTTCTTGCCGATGTCGGACCGCCTGATGGGGCGGATGCTGAGCGCGGTGGTGTGGACGGCCTTGCCGGCGCGGTACCACGTGATCGACTTGGTCTCGCTGGTCTGGAACGGCGCCGTGAGCACGAGCGAGAAGGCGTCCTGGCGGAGTTTGGCCGTGCTGGCGTCGGCTTGGGGAACGGGGACGGCGGCGCGGGCGGCCTGTGGGATCGGGACGGCGGCGCGGGCGGCCGCGAGCGCGCCCGCGGCCGGGACGGTGAGGGCCAGCGCACTGAGAGCGGCGACGGCGAGGGTGATTGGGGCGATCCGACGATGGGTCATAGGGGACCTCCTGGGTTTGGGCGGGCAAAGCCGCATGTGGGGGGCGGAGGCGTTGAGCCCAGCCTAGCGGGCCGGGCGGTGTTTCCTGGACACGGGGCACGACCGCCGGCCGCGACGATTCTTTGCTGGTTCCCGGTCCTGACGCGTCCCGCGCCGGACTGCCCCGAGGTGCGGGTGTGCCCAGTGGCACGCCGCGAATGTCATAGATGTCATAACTTGTCATAAGCCGCTCACGGCGATAAGCGAGTTAGCTCGTTTCGTTGTTTTAGCTGGTCAGAGCACCTTTCGGCGCGATCACGCCGGGAAGTTTGTCATAGATGTCATACCTTGTCATAGGATTGGGCGCATGGAGAGCAACCCGTTCAAGCCCACCGCCGGAGCCGTCCCCACGCACCTGATCGGGCGGCGCGCGGTCCTCGACGAGGTCGCGGAGTCGTTCGACAACGGGCCCGGCGCCCCGGCGCGGCTCGCGTTGTTCACCGGCGCACGCGGCATCGGCAAGACGGTCATGCTCTCCGAGGTGGAGGCGCTGGCGCAGAAGCGCGGCTGGGTCACGGTGGCCGAGACCTCCACCCCCGGCTTGGCGGACCGGCTGGCCGCTTCGCTCGATGAGGCCCGAACCCAACTCACGCAGACGCGCCCACGGTTCCGCCGCATCCGCAGCGTCACGCTCCCCACTGTCCTCGGCACCGGCGGCGGCGGAATCGAGCTGGAGAACCCGGCATCCCCCACTGCTTCGCCGTCGCGTGACTACCGCAGTTCGGCGAACCGCATCCTCGACGCCATCGAACCGACTGGGGCCGGGCTCCTCATCACGATCGACGAGGTCCACCGCAAGGCCCGCGAAGATATGCGGGAAGTGGCCACCAGCTACCAGCACCTGGTCCGCGAGGGCCGCAACGTCGCGCTCGTCATGGCCGGGCTGCCGTCCGCGATCTCCGACCTGCTCAATGACGCGATCCTCACTTTCCTGCGCCGCGCCACGCCGTTCCACCTCGGGCCCCTGGACCTGTCCGACGTCCACGCGTTCCTCGACCGCACCATCGAGGACAGCGGCCGCACCATCACGCCCGAGGCGCTGAGCGCCGCGACGGACGCCACGGCCGGCTACCCGTTCATGGTGCAACTGGTCGGATATCACATCTGGCAACGGGCAGACCACGGCCGCATCACGGACGAGGCGGCCGCCGCCGGGATCGCCGTGGCCATCGAACGGCTC
>JAISIU010000243.1 GCA_031261885.1 Bifidobacteriaceae bacterium | reverse complement strand
GTTTGGCCGTGGCGTGGACCACGAGCCGGTCGACGACGACGTCGATGTCGTGCTTCAGCTTCTTCTCGAGCACGGGCGGGTCCTGGAGGCGCACGGTCTCGCCGTCCACGAGCGCGCGCGCGAAGCCCTTGGACTGGAGTTCGCGGAACAGGTCCTGGTACTCACCCTTGCGGCCGCGCACCATCGGCGCGAGCAGCTGGAACCGGGTCCCGTCCGGCAGCTGGAGCAGGCGGTCGACGATCTCCTGCGGGGTCTGCGAGCGGATCTCCTGCCCGCACGTGGGGCAGTATTGCGTGCCGGCCCGGGCGAACAGGAGCCGCAGGTAGTCGTAGACCTCCGTGATGGTCCCGACCGTGGACCGGGGGTTGCGGTTCGTCGACTTCTGGTCGATCGACACGGCCGGCGAGAGCCCCTCGATGAAGTCGACGTCCGGCTTGTCCATCTGACCGAGGAACTGGCGGGCGTAGCTGGAGAGCGATTCGACGTAGCGGCGCTGGCCCTCGGCGAAGATCGTGTCGAAGGCGAGGGAGGATTTGCCGGAGCCGGACAGGCCCGTGAAGACGATGAGCTGGTCGCGCGGCAGCTCCAGCGACACGTTCTTCAGGTTGTGCTCCCGGGCGCCGCGCACCACCAGCTTGTCACTCACTCGCCTAATCCTAGGACCGGGGCCGGTGTCGAACAAACGTTCGCTTCGAGTGTCGCGCGGCGGGTGCACGATGCCGGGTCCCCGGCCGGGCGAGGCGGCGCACCAGCGGGTCGGTACAGTTGCGTCCATGCGTGCGATCGTCGTGGAGCAGCCGGGTGGGCCGGAACAGATGCGGATCGGGGAGGCGCCGACCCCGGAGGCCGGGCGCGGCGAGGTGCGGCTCAAGGTCGTGGCCGCGGGCGTCAACCGCGCGGACCTGCTCCAATGCCAGGGGCACTATCCGCCGCCAGAGGGCGCCAGCGACATCATCGGCCTGGAGGTTTCCGGCACCGTCGACCAGGTGGGCGCCGGCGTGACGGGCTGGCGGCCGGGCGACCGTGCCGTCGCGCTGCTGGCCGGCGGCGGCTACGCCGAGTACGCGGTCGTTCCGGCCGAGCATGTGGCCCCGGTCCCGGAGGGCGTCGACCCCGCCACCGCCGGCGGGCTGATCGAGGCCGCAGCCACCGTCGTCTCGAACCTGGCCGAGGCCGGCCTGCGGCCCGGTGAGACGCTGCTGGTCCACGGCGGGGCCGGCGGCATCGGCTCGTTCGCTGTCCCGTACGCCGCGCGCGTGATCGGCGCCCGCGTGCTGGCCACGGCCGGGACGGCGGCCAAGACCCAGGCCTGCGTGGCGCGCGGCGCGGCCGCCGCCTTCGACTACCACGGCGACTGGGCCGCCCAGGTCCGAGAGGCGACGGGCGGCCGCGGGCCGGACGGGATCCTCGACATCATCGGCGCGAAGTACCTCGACACCCACCTGAGGCTCGTGGCCCCTCACGGGCGGCTACAGATCATCGGACTCCAGGGCGGCAGCAAGGGAACCGCGAACCTCGGGCTCATGCTCGACAACTGGCTCACGATCAACGGCACCGGGTTGCGTTCGCGCGACCGGGCCGCGAAGGCCCGGATCGTCGCCGAGGTGGTCCGCACGGTCTGGCCGGCCTACGCCTCCGGCGCCGTGCCGTTGCCAGAGGTCATGCGCTACCCGCTGGAGCGCGCGGCCGAGGCCCACCGCGCGCTGGCCGCCGGCGCCACGACGGGCAAACTGGTCCTCACGCTCTAGACCACCGGCCGCGCGGGCGGGACCAGGGGGCCTTGCCCGGGCGTTTCAGCGGTTTCCCATTGGGGCTTGTCGAGCCCGATGGCTCTTAGAGGGCCTTCGAGACGACCACAAGGCTCGACAAGCGATTCCGTTCCCCCTTGAGCGGACGGCGACGGCCGGCATCGTGCGCCCCCTCCCAACGGACTTCCCGGCCCCGGTGGTCACATCCCGCCCCGCGATGCGACCAAACGGGCCGGGAAATTCAGGAAATACAATGGGTACTTCATCGCGGCCGGAACCACCGGACCAGCCGGCACAACCGGCGGCACATAAGGAGGCGCCCATGGCGTCCAGCGAGCGCATCGCCGCTCCGGCGTTCCGGCGCCTCGTCACCGACGCGGCCGGGGCGGCCGCGCGCATCGCCGACGGCGCCCTGGTCGGGTTCTCGGGTTTCACGGGCGCCGGCTACCCCAAGGCCGTGCCCGCCGCGATCGCCGCCCGGGCCCGGGCCGAGCACGCGGCCGGACGGCCGTTCCAGATCGGCGTGCTGACCGGCGCCTCGACGGCGCCCGAGCTGGACGGCGTCCTCGCGGAGGCCCAGGCCGCGTCCTTCCGCGCCCCCTACCAATCGGACCCGACCATGCGGCACGCCATCAACGCCGGGACCACCCAGTACAAGGACATGCACCTCTCGGCCCTCGGGCCGGCCGTCCGCGACGGCGTGTTCGGCCCGCTCGACGTCGCCGTCGTCGAGGTCACGGCCATCGGCCCGGACGGCCGCCTCGTCCCCTCCAGCTCGGTCGGCAACAACCAGACGTGGCTCGACACCGCCAAGGCCGTGATCCTCGAGGTCAACGAGTGGATGTCGCCGAGCCTCGCCGGCATGCACGACGTCTACCGTCCCGGCCGCGCCCCGATCCCGATCAACGCCCCGGGCGACCGCATCGGCACACCGTACCTGGACGTCGACCCGGCCAAGGTCGTGGCCGTCGTCGTGGCATCGGGCCCGGACCGCAACTCCGCGTTCAAACCCGTGGACGCCACCTCCGAGGCGATCGCCGCCCACCTCGTCGACTTCCTGACCACCGAACAGCGCGCCGGCCGCCTGCCCAATCCGCTGCCGCCGCTCCAATCCGGCGTCGGCAACATCGCGAACGCCGTCCTGGCCGCGCTCGGCGCGTCCGGGCTGCGGGATCTGACGAGCTACACCGAGGTGATCCAGGACGGCATGCTCGGGCTCATCGAGCGCGGCGTCATGACGACGGCCTCCGCCACGGCCTTCTCGCTGTCCCCCGAAGCGGCGGAGCTCATGAACCGGAAAGCGGACTATTTCCGCCGCCACATCGTGCTCCGCCCCCAAGAGGTCTCCAACTCCCCCGAGGTCATCCGGCGGCTCGGCGTCATCAGCTGCAACGGCATGATCGAGGCGGACATCTACGGCAACGTCAACTCCACGCACGTGTCCGGCAGTCGCATGATCAACGGCATCGGCGGCTCGGGCGACTTCACGCGCAACGCCATGGTCTCGACGTTCGTGACGCCATCGACGGCCAAGGGCGGGGCC
>JAISIU010000178.1 GCA_031261885.1 Bifidobacteriaceae bacterium | reverse complement strand
GCCCAGGCCATGAAGGACCTCGGGCTCATCGACTCGAAGGGCAACGTCCGCGAGGTGTCCGCCAAGGTCGGCGGGCGCGAGCTGCGCGGCCAGGCCCTGAAGGATTGGGCCAAGGACGCCGCCGTCCCGGACACGGCCCAGGCCACGGTCGACGGCAAGGCCGTCTCCAAGGGCGACATCAACAAGATGGTCCAGATCGCCGACGCGACCGAGGAGCTGAAGAAGACCTACTTCACCGAGCACAAGGTGACGAGTCAGCAGGTCGACGACCTCCAATCGATCGTCGACCAAATCAAGAACGGGGGCATCCAAGTCAAGCCCGCCGCCGCCGACGTCGCGGACGCCCAGGCGCGCGACCTGGTGGTGACGACGAGTAACAGCGTCGTGCTCGCGGCGGGCGCCTCCGGCGCTGCCACCTTCACGCTGTCCGCCACGCCGACCAAGGCCGTCAGCTTCGAGTACCAATTCATCGACGGTGCGGCCACCTGGGGGCGGGATTACACCTCGGCGGACGGCAAGACGGGCACCATCACCTTCCCGGCCGGCGCCACGGGTGCTGCCCTGACCCAACAGATCGCGGTGACGGCGCTGAGCAACACGACCCCGAGCGCGGTGGGCGGGGACAATCGGTGGCAGGGCAAGCGGGGGTTCGTGCTCCAGCTCTCCAGCCTCGACGGCGCACGGTTCGACAGCGCCACCTTGGGGCGAACCAGTACCACTGTGTTGGGAGCCGTCACGGGCGGCAACGTCGACTACCAGACGATGGCGAACGCCGAATTTGGTGGCCGGTTGAACGTCGGCGACAGCGGAGGCACGCTGACGGCCTATCACGGATCGATCATGTTGGCGCCTGGACAAGCTCTCCCTGGCATTTCGTCAATGGACCTGTACCACACCGATAACAGCTCCGCTCTTTATGACGGTGAGGACTCCATCGACGACGCGGTCAGCTTCACCGCCGAGGAAATCTCCGGCACCAACCCCGTGGCCGGCCAGCCGATGTATCCGGCGCTGGATTGGAGCAGTGCGACCAATATGCTCCGGTCCTACACAGCTGGCGTGGCTCCCGGGATGCACGTGGAGCAGGGAGCCAACAGCGGCGACAACACGACCTGGGAGTGGTACCGCGTTGGGCTGGGCTATCAGTTTCACTTTGACTCAGCCGCCATCGCCTCGTTGCAGGCGCTTGAGGCCGAGATCGGCGACATCACTGGCATCGCGTTTAGCCCGCACCTCAAGCGGGGAGGCAGCTACTCGTCCTGCCCGCCGCTCGGTCTCATCGTGCGCCTAACCGACCAGAACGGCAACGAGCTCTACAACGGGACCGGTCCAGAAGATCTGCCATCGGCGATTCTGTCGTTGACCAGCACCGTGGGTAGCCAATTCAAGGCCGGCTCCGGCAATTGGACGCTTCAGCTCTTCCCCGTGACTTCGCAGTTGTGTGTCGGCAATTACGGTGTGATCACGGACGATTCGGCGATCAGCATGAAGGTAGTGGACGGCCAGCGCGCCGCTCTCACGTCGGTCACCGCCGCACCGGGCACGTACGTTGGTGGTCCCAACTCCGCCCAGACCGGTGCCATCGTCCCGCTCGTGGTCCACTTCTCCGAGCCCGTCACGAATCCGAGCATCGTGGTGCGCGACGGCAGTGCCGGCGGCAGGGGAATCAGCCCGCTCGAAAGCAACACGACCGCGACCACCTTCACGTTCAACTATGCGGTGCCGAATAACCCGCCATCGGCTATTTCGATCCAGTCTTGGAGTGCGGCCGAACTGTTCGGTGACGAGGCCGGGGGCACGTTCGACGGGGCGACGATGTCGGTCGGCCCGAGCAACGGCGTCAACCTGGTACGCGGTCCGGTGGCCAACGCCGTGACGAGCGTGACCACCGACAAGACACAGTACGGCCCCGCCGCCGAGACGGCCACCGTGACCGTGAAGATCGACGCGACGCGGCCGGAGTTCGAGGACTTCGCCCAGGAGCTCGGGGCCCACGACTCCGTCGCACAATCGCTGGCCTATTCCGTCGATGGCGGCGCCACGCGCCGGCCGCTGACCTACGACGAGGACGCCTCGACCGACAGTGTGGCCGTGCTGACGGGCACTTTCGACGTGCCGGCCGTGGTCAGCGCCCAGCAAAAGCGTGTCGAGCTGTACTACACGACGGCGGCGGACCCGGGGGCGAGTTCGGCCAGATGGGTCCTCGCCATGGGTGACGACACCTACGCCGATTTTACGATCGCGGCCGCGATCTTCTTCACGGAGCCAAGCGACCTCGGGATCGCGGAACCGGCCGCCGGCTGGGACGCCGAGAAACGGATCGTTTACGCCGGCGGCGACCAGGTCCCGGTCGTTTTCGGCAAGAACATCGTCTTGACCACGGCCACCTTCCAGTCCGATGACGATTTCGCCTGGTCCGTCGAGACGGACGGCGCCACCGACCCACCCGGGGTGGCGCTCGCGACCATCGATGAGACCGGCGCCCTGAGAGCCACGGGCCTCGGGGAGGGCGCAATCCGTGTCGCGTTGACCGCGACCAACGGTGGGCTGGCCGATCCGGTCACGGTGACAACCGACCCGATCAGCGTGAAGGTCTCCAGCACGCCGTACATCTCGCCGCCCGGCACCAAGGGGACCGTGATCGGCACCCAGAACCAGCAGTTACGGCTGGCCTGGAGCTCGAACGCGACGCTACTGGCCTCGAAGGCCGAGACCCCGTACCAGGCCGAGTACGACGTGTCCGTGTTCCCGGGCGACCACACCGTAGACCAGATGACGGCCGGCGGCGCCGGACAGGCGGTGTGGACCGACCAGACGCCGGACCTGGCCGTGACGGTGCCCGCCGACACGCTCTCCGCCATTTCCCGGAGCGGCGTCCCGGCCTACTCCTACCTCATCGCGACGAAGAACCCGGACAACCCGTCCCGCACGCTGGCCAGCGGTGGCGGCATCGTCATCCTCGCACCGGCCGCGGCGGTCGACGTGAGCACGGACGCGGGCACGCGCTACCTGCTCGACAACCACGACCCGGTCCACATCACGTGGACGATGCAGCATTTCGACGTCGCGAACGCGGCCGATTTCACCTTCTCCGTCTCCACCCCGCACGGCACGGTCGAAGGCTCGGACGTCAAGTTCGTGCCCGGCGCGGGCGGGGCCGACGGCACGTTCCAAAACCCGGACGGCCAGGAAGTCGGCTGGGCCACGGCCACGGGCGGCACGTACACGCTCGACCCGGTCAAGCTGACCTCGGACGACCTCGACACTGTTTACACGGTCGAGATCAAGGCGAAGAACGCCTCGGACTCCACCTACTCCTACGCCTCGACCCAGCTGTGGGTCTACGACCACACGGCCCTCGACATCCTCGTGAACGGCGCCAGGCCGGCCGGTGGCAAGACCGTCCTGTCCAACCGCGGGTGGGTGCAGGACGCTGAAACGCGTGGCCAAACCGCACTACAGGACACCGTGCTGTCCGCCTACGACAACGACCAGTTGAGCCTCAAGGCGACGATCTCCGCGAACTACGGCGAGCATGCCTGGAAGACGGTCGCCGACCAGCTCGGTTGGGCGTCATCGGACACGTCCGTCGCCACTGTGAACGCCCGGCGCGGCGCGATGTACGCGCCGACGTCCAAGGACGCGACCTATTCGCCGAACACCGAGTTCATGCTGTCCGGCTTCGGCTCGGGCCAGACGACGATCACCGCGACCCACGCCCGCACGGGCATGGCCACGTCGATCGATCTCAGCGTCGACACGCTGGCCGGGCAGCTGTTCCTGTTCCAGGCCTACCCGCGCGGCACCGCGACGATGGCCTACACGGATCAGAAGGGCGCGAGCCACAGCGTCACCTCGGACGCCTCGGGCCGCTTCGCGATCTACTCCCCGGACGGCGTCAAGGGTCTCGTCGGTTTCTCCGAGACCCAGGGCACGGGGGCGGACGCCATCGAGTACCGGGGCACGCTGCACGCCGAAGACCTGAAGTCCGGCGAGAAGGACAGCGCCCAGATGTACACCTACCCCGTCAACTCGATCCAGCTCAGGAGTGTGGCCAAGCTGACGCTGCACTTCCAGAAGCCGGACGGCCAGCCGTACACCGGCCGGGTCAACCTCAACGGCGGCGTCTACACCGCCGGCGCCTACCAGCCAGATTCGCAACTGGCGCCGCAGGGCCAGGACAACCTCCTGATGCCCGACCAGTACGGCGCCGTGACGCTCACCTGGGACATCACGCGCTGGGGCGACGTGGCGCACACCGCGACCTTCGACTATGCCTTCGAGGCCAGTTTCCCGGGTGATGACTACCTGCCGATGCTGGTCGAGGCCTCGACCACGAAGAGCGACGCCTGGGAAGTGGACGCGGCCAGCCACGTCACGGTGCTGCGCTCCGCCGCCGGGCACAAGGCCGGCGTTCCGGTCACCGATTCGACGACGGTGACCGACCAGGCCGACGGCACCCAAACCGAACCCGTCACGGACGGTCGCGTCGGACCGACGCTCGACTACCCGACCATTTACCTCACTTCGACCTTCCTGTGGCCCGGCACGTCGTTGACGGACGCGCCGAAGCTCTCGGCCCAACTGTTCGATCAGGGCACGGGGCAGGCGCCGGCCGGCCAATCCTCCAAGGACATCACGTTCCCGTTCAGCTCGATGCCCGTGCTGCGGCAGACCGAGCAGCTCGACGCCTCCACCCTGTGGATGGACAAGCTCAAAGTGCGACCAGTCTCGTTCAGCCTGTTCAATGGCGAGACGGCCGTCGCGACCGTGGCCGCGCCGTGCGGCATCGTCAACGGGCTGGAGGCCAGCGTCGATGGCGCGGGTGCCGCGAAGGACACCGCTCCGGAAGTCACGCCCAACTCCGCTTCGGGCCAGAGCCCGTCGAACCTCGACGGCGCCGGCATCGGCAACAAGTTCCTCGGCGCCGCGATGGGCCTCGTGTCCAACATCAGCGTCAACACCGACGCGTTCAAGATGATGATCTCGCCGACCGACGACCCGGCGGTTTATAAGTACGTGGTGCAGATCAACGTCGGCACTACGCCGACCGACACGGGTAACACGGAGCTGGACTTCGACTACGCCGGCCGGGACACCTCGAACTACAGGGGCATCGTCACGGGCGTGGTGCCCAATCCGTTCGACGCCTACGACATGGCGAAGGGCAGGTATTCGGCCAAGCAGCAGGAAACGCTCGACGCCCACAAGGGTAAGAAGACGACGCATTTCGGCAGTGCGCTGTACAAGTTCGACAGCTTCGTCGAGGGCAAGATCTACTACGACGGCACCGCCGGCAAATGGAAGAGCCGGCTCATGGGCGGTTTCCTCCAAATGGGTGGCGGCTACGAGTTCACGAAGGCCTTCAACACGATGGCCGGCCCCGTGCCCGTGACGTTCTCGCTCACGGCCGGAGCGGCCGTGACGTTCGACCTCAGTTGGCGCACGCTGGAGAAACAAGCTGATCCCGGAGGGTCGGGCTTCAACACGGCGTGGCTGAACCCGAACCAGGATTCCGTCATGGACATGCTGACGCACTTCCAGGCCGCCCTGTACGTAGATCTGTTCGGCGGCATCGGGTTTGACTATGAGGTGGTGGCGTTCAAGATCGGCGTGTTCGGCGATCTCAACATCAACATCCACCAGTACTTCCTCGGGCGGCCCTATGTCGCGCCGAAGGACGTGGACGCGCAAGGCGGGTCCTTCAAGTTCACAGGCACCTTCGGTATCAGAGTCGACATCAAACTGTTCTTCTTCTCGTTGCGCTTCGTGATTGTCCAGGTCGGCTTCTCGACGCCGACGGCCAGCTGGGGCCAGTGGAAAAACATTGGGGCCTATTGGAAGTCGATCACGGGCCAGACCCTGCTCGAGAACGGGGTCCCGGTCTATTCCAGCGCCGGCGCCAGAAGCCTGGCCAAGGCGAAATCGACCTCGGAGCTGACGGCGGACCAGATCGCCGCCGCCAAGGCCTACCAGCAGGCCACCGGGACCAGCCTCGGCACGGATACCGTGACCGTAGCCCAAGGGAGCATCGAGAACCGGGACTACCTGACGCAGGCCAAACAGGTGTGGGCCTCCCAGACCGGTGGCCGCCACGTGCGCGACGCGGGCTCATCCGGCCTGACCGTCTACGAGCGGAACGCCTACCCGAACGCCTCGCCCGCAATATTCAACGACGGCTCCGGTTTCCTCTTCCTCGACGACCAAGGGTCGTCCGACATCACGAAGACCCGCGTCGCCTCCTACCGGTCCGGTCAAACGAGCGTGATCGACGATGGCGGCAAGGGCGATAGCGAACTGACCGCCGCCGGTGGCGGGAGCCTCGCGGCGGCCGCGTGGGTCCGTCAAACCGTCGACCCGAGCCAGGACGTCGCGGCGACGGGCGCGGACCAGTCCGCCTCGCTGGCGAACCTGGCCGCCTCGGCCGAGGTCTACGCCGCCGTCAGGCAGGGCGACGCGTGGCAGACCACGGCCCTCTCGGCCAACTCGGTGGGCGACATCTCGCCCGTCGTGGCGGTCGGCGGCGGCAAGGTGCTGGTCGCCTGGCAGCAGGTGGCGAGCTCCGCGACCGACAGCGCCATGACGTTCGACCAGCTCGACCGCATCGTCTACCGCGTGTACGACGTCGACAGCGCGACCTGGGGTCCCGAGATCGTCGCGTACAACGGCACGTCGGGGCAGGTCAAGGGTATGGCGGTGGCCCTCTTGCCGGATGGCAAGACCGGGTCGATCGTCTACACGGTC
>JAISIU010000008.1 GCA_031261885.1 Bifidobacteriaceae bacterium | reverse complement strand
TGGGCTTTTTTGGGGGCGAAAAACCCCAATTAGCCCCCCCGCCCGAACGGGTCCCGGGGGGGGGGGGGGTGGGGGGGGTCGCGGTGGGGCCGTGGGTGCCGGGGGGGGTGGGTGCAGGCTGGCGTGGGCCGCCAATGGGCGGGGCCAGGTGGGCGGTGTAGCCGGCGGCCTCGACGGCCTGGACGATCTGCTCGGCCGTCAACGGCTCGCTGCATTCGACGTGGGCCGTCTCGAGCGCGAGGTTCACGGTCGCGTGCGCGCCCGGCAGCTTGTTGATCTTCTTCTCGACGCGCGCCACGCACGAGGCGCACGACATGCCGCCCACCGCGAAGTCGAACACGGCCGCCGGCGGCCCGCCCGGCGGCGCGGTCTTGGCGGCGGCCGGAGCGCCAGGGACAGCCGCCGGCGCCGACTCGGTCGGCAGCCCTCGGCCGGCAGCGGCCGCGGCAGGTGAGGTCATGGGGGGCTCAGGCCAGCGTGTAGGCGCCGGCCTCGTCGAGCGCGGTGGCCATCTGGGCCTCCGCGACCGGCTGGGCGGCCGTCACCGTGACCGTCGAGGTGCCACCCGGCACGAGCGCGACCTCGACGGCGGACACGCCGGCCAGCGCACCGACCTCCTCCGTGACATGGTCGACACAGTGCTGGCAATTCATGCCGTTGACGGAAAAGGTTTGGGTGCTCACGGGGAGTCCTTTCTGGCGGGGCCGGGACGGGCGGCGAATAACAAAACGTCTGTGTTGCCGAAACCAAATTCTAGGCCGCCTCGCGGCCGGCAACCACCCCTGTGAGGGAGGTTACAGCGCTCGGTGTCAGACCCACTTAGGTGAGGACCGACATCGTCTGCCCGTTCCTGGCGGCTAGTTGGTGGCGCTGTTCTTGTGCAGCTCGCGGCGCAGGCGGCGCACCGCACGGCGGAACAGCCCGGCATGGTCCGGCAACAACGGCAGCGGCGGCACGTACTGATCATCCTGATCGGACTTCTTGTGGGCCGTGCTCTCATACAGCCAGCGCAAGCGGTCGACCACCTGGTCCTTGCCGACCTGGCCGTCGGCGTACAGCGTATGGACCGGACCGGGCAGCGGCGTCTGGGCCCAGCGCGCGTCGTAGTCGGGATTCTCGTTGCCCGGCTGGGCGATATGGGCCAGCCCGTTCAGCTCGAGGAAATCGGTCAGGTGCTTGAAACGCGGGGCCAGGCCGCGGTTGAAGGCCGTGAAATCCGCACGCTCATACAACGACGCGGCGGTCGCGCCGGCCTCCAGGTCCGCCTGGCCGGCCTTGGGAATCTCGTGATATTCGGCCAACTCCTCGGTGCGGACATCGTGGCAGATGATGGTCGCGGGCGTGCCCGCCACGAGCGCCATGACGGACCCGTGGATGCGCGTGCCGACCGAATAGTCGCGCTGGGCGTTGAACTCCAGCCACGTGCGCGTGTCACAGAAGAACCGCATCCGGTCCTCGCGGTACAGCGGATGGGCGGTGTGCACGGGATAAGCCTGGTTGTACTTCTTCCACTGCGGCGGCTGGTAGCCCCACAACATGAGGCCGAGGTCCTCGTAGCGCTGCGGGATGTAGATGAGGTTGGGATAGCGGCCCAGCGCGTCCTCGAGCAGCGGCTCCAACCACGGCACGTACGGGCTCAGCGTGAGGTTGACCTTGGATGCCTCGGTCAGTGCCGGTGTCTTCTTGACCACCTGATAGTCGGGGCCGCGCAGGTACACGGACGGGCAGCCGATGACGTCGACGTGTTCGTCGCCGAACCCGATCTCCTTGAGCGCCTGGCGTGTGGCGTCGCCGCGCACGCCCACCTTGGCCGAATGGCCGAGAACCGCTGCCATGAACGCCTGAACGTCCGCCTTGAGGCCCGGATCGGTTGTCAGCTGCTTGTTCGCGCCGACGCCGACCACGATGGTCGGGATCGTCAGGCGCTTGATCACCTCCGTGAAACGTTGCAGCGTGCCACGGAAGCTGATGCGGAAGGCGTTGGCCATCGGGATGACGAAGGCGTCGAACTCGCGGTTGATGCGGTCGATCTGCTCATCGATGTTCGGGACGCGGTCGCGCGAGAGCCGCTCGGTCAGGAACGCGTCCGGCACCACCTCGGCGCCGGGCACCGACAGCAGGCGGAACGTCGAATCGGCGAAGGCGTAATTGCCGACGTTCATGCCGAAAACCCCGTTGGTCCCGTAGGCGTAGGTCGCTTCGGGGCTCAAGGGCTGGAGAGGGCTCTTGCCGGCGCGGAGCAGGATTTTGGGCATGATGGCAGTTTAGTGAGCGCGGCCGCTCAACCCGGGGAGGCGGCGGGCGCCCGGCCTCGCAGCGGGAGGCGGCGGGCGATGCCGGACCGGCCGCCGGGCGGCTCACTGCCAGCCGAGTTCGTGGAGTTTGTCCTCTTCGATACCGAAATAGTGGGCGATCTCGTGGACCACGGTGATGACGACCTCGTCGACCACGTCCTGCGGCGTGTCGCAGATCGCGAGCGTGGGCAGCCGGTACACCATGATGCGGTCCGGCAGCTGGCCGATGCCGCCGTAGCCCCAGCGCTCGGTCACGGGCGTCCCGATGTACTCGCCGAGCAGGTCGGATGGCCCGTCCGTCGGCGGCGTGTCCTCGACGATGACGGCGACGTTGTCCACCATGTCCGCCAGTTTGGGCGGGATCATCTCCACGGCCTCATCGACGAGTGCCTCGAAGGCCTCGCGCCCCATCTCGACCATGGCTCCACTGTGCCCGCCCGCGCCGGGCCGCCGCAACCGAGCCGCGGTGCTGGGCAGCGGCCCGCTGTATCCGCTGAGGGCCGAAACTCTTTGCCAGGCCCAAGCCCGTTCCCATGGTTTTCCCAGGCTTCGAGACAACAGTGAATAACTGTCAGCGAAAGCGAGGCCACCCGCGAGGGTCGGCCAGATGGGAGACGGATAGGTTTCGAGGGTGCTAACGATGCCATCGCGCACAGCGGCCCATGATGGGAGGGCCCAGTCCGCGCCCGGCAATAGCGCCAAGCCGCCGATCAGCGCAGGGGATGAATGCTGAACCGGACGGCACGGCGCGGCGCACGGTGGCATCGTCCACGTTCTCGAGAGGCCCCGGCCGATTTGATGGGGATC
>JAISIU010000078.1 GCA_031261885.1 Bifidobacteriaceae bacterium | reverse complement strand
CGCCAGGACGCACAGCTCACCCGAATACAGCCCGAGGTTCCCGGGCAGGCGTCCCATGACGCCGAGCCCGACCTCGGCGTAGGCGTAGATCGACATGGCGAGCGCGAAAACCAGGAGCGCCAGCTCGGCGCCCCTCCCCGGTCTGGCCTGGCCCGGTGCGACCGTCGCCACCTATCCCGCCGCCCCGGTGGGACTGTCTTCGATGACGCCGCCGACCTGGCCCGGACCGACCGGCGCGACGGAGACCGACGGGGCCGACGGCGTGGGCGACGTGCCCACGAGGGAAGCCGGCCCGGCATCGGCGAGGAAAGCGTTGAGCTTGGCCTCCGCCTCCTTCAGCGACCCGGCCGGCAGGCCCTCGGCCAACCGTTGCCGGGACACCTGCGGCAGGCTCTGAACCGACACGGCCGTGGTCTGGACCCGGTGGGACAGGGACAGCGGACCGATGGTCTGGTCGATGCCGCGGAAGATGGCGACGTTGCCGTCGGCCTGGCCGACGTAGTACTGGCTCTGGGTCCAGCGGTAACCGGCCGTCACGGCCCCCGCCACGACGATGACGGCGATCAGCGCGGTGAGCGCGGCCCGCAGCCCGCGGCGGTGCCGGGGCGCCGGTTTGACCGCGGCCTCATCCGTGCCGGTGGCGTGCGCGGTCCGGGCCTTGGCCCCCTGGCTCAGCGCCTGGGCCTTGCCGGCCGCCCCGGCGGAACCGCGCGTTGGACGGTCGCGGTCGATGGCCGCGGCGCCCACCACCTGGACCGCCGTGGCCGGCGGTTCGCCGTGCGTCTTCTCAAGGTCGACGATGTCGCCGACCACGCACGTCACGTTGTCCGGGCCGCCCCCGCGCAACGCGAGCTCGATGAGCCGCTCCGAGGCGCCGTCCGGCGTCTCCTCGGAGGCGAGGACGTCGTGGATCGTGTCAACCGCGACCACGCCTGTCAGACCGTCGGAGCACAGCATCCAGCGGTCGCCGGCCTGGGCCGTGCGGATCGACATGTCGAGCCCGCCGCCGAGGTCGACGTCGCCGAGCACGCGCAGCAGCAGCGACCGCTGCGGGTGCCGTTCGGCCTGCTCCGGCTCCAGCTTGCCGGTCTCGACGAGGTACTGGACGAACGTGTGGTCGGTGGTGACCTGGCTCAGCTCGCCGTCGTGGAGCAGGTAGGCGCGTGAGTCGCCGATGTGCGCGAGCACGAGCCGGTCCTCGGTGCGCAGCAGCGCCGTGATGGTCGTGCCGAGACCGGCCAGGTCCGGGTTCTCCGCGACGCGTTCCAACAGCTCGGCGTGTGCCTCGGACACCACCTGGTTGATCTGCTGCGCGGCCTCGTCCGCGCCGGGGGCCTCGTCGTCGAGCGGCGCCAGGTGCGCGATCGCGACCGAGGAGGCGATGTCGCCGCCGGCGTGCCCGCCCATGCCGTCCGCGACGGCCAGCAGGTGCGGCCCGGCGTAGGCCGAGTCCTGATTGTTCGAACGGGTCAGGCCGATGTCGGTACGGGCCGCGAAGTCGAAGGTCAGCGCCATGGCCTCACGCCCGCCCGGTGTCGAGTTCGAGGCGGGTCTGGCCGATCCGCACCTGGGTGCCCGGCCCCAGCGCCACAGGCGCCGTGATCCGCTCGCGGCCCACGAACGTGCCGTTCGTGGAACCGAGGTCCTCAACCACCCAGCCGGCGCCGGCCGGCATGATCTGGGCGTGGCGGGCCGAGGTGTACTCGTCGTCGAGCACGAGGTTGCAGGCGCTGGAACGGCCGATCACGATCCCGGCCGGGCCGAGCGGCAGGGACGTGCCCTTGAGCTGCCCGGACACGACCACCAAACGCGCCGCCGGAGCGGCCCCGCCCGGCTGGGGAACGCCTGACCCGTGCGATCCGGCCCAACCCGGCCGTCCGGCATCGTGCGCCGCACCGCGCGGCCCCGCACCCGGCGCCGCCGCATAGGCGAGGCGGCGGTCGCGGCGCGATGCCCGCCGCGTGATGCGCGTGCCGTAGATGTCACGCCGGAGCACGAAGAGGACCGCGATCAGGAACAGCCACAGCAAAACCAGATAGCTGAGCCTAAGCAGCGTGACGGCGAGTTCGCTCAACGGCCCGTCTACTCCCGTGCGGCGGGATCGCCCTCGCCCGCGTCGCCGGTCCAGAAGACGATCTGAGTGCGGCCGATCGTGATCGTGTTGCCGTCCACGAGCAGCGCGTTCGTGATGCGGTGCCCCTCCACGAAGCTGCCATTCGTGCTGCCGAGGTCCGAGGCGATCGGCCCGTCCGGGGTCAGCCGGATCTCGAGGTGGCGGCGCGAGACGCCGGTGTCCTCGACGATGATGTCCGCGTCCGAGCCGCGTCCGATCACCGTGACGGGTCCGGTCAGCAGGTAGCGCTGGCCGTCGATGTCGACGATCGGGTGCCGCGTGCTCGCGGCCGTCGTCGTGGCGGGCGCGACCGCGCCGCGCACGGTGGCGGAGCGGACCCGGAAGTCCCCGGGCGTGAGGTCGGTGTTCTCCTCGAACGTCACGGACACGGGGCCGACGAAGGCGTACCGCTGCGAGGCGGCGTGCTGGGCGACGCCCTCCTGCAGCTCCTCGCCCATGGCCTCGGCGCCCCAGTCGAGGATGCGGTCGAAGTCCTCCGAGGACAGTTCGATCGTGAATTCGTTCGGAACGACGGCACGGCCCCTGGCCAGCACCGCCGCCTTGTCGTCGAGCTCCCGGCGCAACGCCGAGGCCAGCTCGACCGGCTTGACCTCACCACCGCGTGAGGCTTTCGTGAAGGCTCCGTTCACGGCCCGCTCGACTCCTTTCTCGAAACGGTCGAGGAATGCCATGGCTACCTCCTGATCGCGTCTGCCGCACCGGGGGTCGGCAGGCGCGGCGAAACAAGGGAAACGACTCCCTTGGAAGCCATCGTAACTGGGCGGGCTGGGGAACCGCACGGCGGCGCGCGGAGCCGGGCCCCGGAGTTCGGGCCGTGCACGATGCCGGACAGTCGGGTCGCGCGATCCGGCGGACCCGGAAAAACCGGGCGGGTTCCGCTCAAACCGGGCGGCCGGCGCGACATCGGACAGCCCTGCCGGCACCCGAGCAACGGTGGCGTTTTCGCCACGAAGGCGGCCGGGCGCCCCCCGGTCGGAAGGCTTGGGGCAGAATCGGAACGGCGGCACGCCGCCTGATCCGGCACGCCACCCCGCCGTGGGCGCCTCCCCGCCACGGCCGAACCCTGACACCCGAGAGGAGCACACGCGACCATGGCGAGCCCCGCGCACGTCCTCATCGTGGAAGACGACCCGCACGTGCTCACGATCAACCGGCGCACGCTGGAGCGCGAGGGCTACACCGTGGCCGTCGCGACGACGCTCGCCGAAGCCCGCCTCACGCTCGCGAGCACCCGCCCCGACGTCATCCTGCTCGACGTCATGCTGCCGGACGGCGACGGCGTCGCCTTCGCGCGCGACATCAGGCCGCACACGGACGCGCACGTCATCTTCCTGACGGCCAGGATCGACACGGCCGACATCATCAACGGCCTGGCGGCCGGCGGCGACGACTACATCACGAAGCCGTACGCGCTCCAGGAGCTCGTGGCCCGCGTCGCGGCGGCCGTGCGCCGCCGCGCCATGGCCCCGGCCCCGGCGGAGGCGCCCACGCCGAACCGCATGAAACCCGTGGGGCACGGCTGGATCCAATTCGACCGGCTGAGCCTCGCGGTCACGATCGGCGGGGCGCGGATCGAGCTGACGCCGAAGGAGTTCGGCGTCCTCACGGTGCTGGCCGCCGCGCCGCGCCGCGCCCACACGGCCTCGGAGCTCTACGAATCGGCCTGGCACCGGCCCATGCTCGGCTCGCCGCAAGCCATCCGCACGGTCCTGTCCCGGCTGCGCGGCAAACTCGAGCCCCACGGCCTCACGATCGCCGGAGCCCGCGGCGAGGGCTACGAGCTCAAGCTCAGGGCGTAGGGACGGCCATGGCGCACCACCACACCGCCCGACGGGCCGCCCCGCGCGGCGGCCGTCCCGGCCAACGGGCCCGCGAATGGTTCATCTTCGGCGTGGTCGGCCTGCTGCTGCTGGCACTCATCCCGTGCCTGTGGGCCATCCGCGACATGCCGGCCGTGTGGACCGGCAGCACGAACTGCGTTTGGGACCTGACGAAGACCGACCCGGCCCACACGCTGTTGGCCGTGCGCGGCGACGTCGCCTACATTCCCGGCCGCGCCGCCGCGCCATCGGACTTCGACGACCACCCTGGCGACGTCCGGTGCGGCGCCGCGAAGGACAGCGGCCAGGCCGTCAACACGTCCCGCGCCCGTTTCATCGTGCGCGCCGGCCAGTCCCTCGAGCTGGCCGGCCTGTCGACGCCGACGGCCGACACCATTTACCTGAACGGGCAGCTGATCGACCGATTCGGCGACGCCGCCCGGGGTGTCAGCG
Organism: Bifidobacteriaceae bacterium; assembly: GCA_031261885.1. Taxonomy (GTDB): domain Bacteria; phylum Actinomycetota; class Actinomycetes; order Actinomycetales; family WQXJ01; genus JAISIU01. The sequence continues at coordinate 1,594 of JAISIU010000078.1, read as the reverse complement.
GCGAGGGCTACTTCACGATCACGCTGCCGACCAACCCGCCCGGCGCACGGCCCGGCGATCCGGTGACGATCGACATCGTCCAACAGATCGGCACGTTCGACGGCCAACAGCCGGAGAACCACGTCTGGTACGAGCTCGGCAGCCCCTCGCTCGTGCGCCAGTACACGGCGCGCACGGCCGGCCTCAGCGCCGCGCTGATCGGGCTCTACCTGACGCTCGTCGGCGTCATGGTGCTGATGTGGCTGATCGCGCCGGGACTCCGGGTCACGCTGCTCGTGGGTCTCGCCTCGCTGGTCCAGGCCGTCCGTACGGCCGTGATCGGCACGAAGACGATCTTCTGGGTGCTGCCGGGCTTCTCGTGGACGGGGGCGCTGCGTATCGAATACGTCTCCGTCCCGGTGGCCGTCGCGATCTTCGTCCTCATTTACCGCCACTACTTCCCGGCCGCCACGCCGCGCTGGTTCTGGGCCACGGTGCTCGCGCTCTCGGCGGCCCACGCCATCGAGTGCGCGGTTTGTCCCACGGGTTGGCTGATCGGCACGGGCACGGTGTACGAGGCACTCATGGTGGCGGGCATCGCCGTGCTGGCTTTCCTCGCGGTGCGCCGCATCCGCCGACCCAGCCTGGCGGCCCGCATCTTCCTGCTGGGCGCGGGCCTGTACCTGTACGCGTTCATCCACGACGCCTGCTACTACGGCAACCTCACGCACCGCTGGTGGCCGAACGGCGCGATCACCGAGTATGCGATGGTCGGGTGCGTCATCGCCCAGGTGATCGCCGCCGCGCTCAGCAACAAGGAGGCGATCGAGCGCGCCCGCGCGGCCCGTGACCAGATCGCCGTCCAGGCCGAGGAGCTCGAGCGCGCCAACGCGCTGAAGAGTTCCGTCATGGCGACCGTCTCGCACGAGATTCGCACGCCGCTGACCGTGATGTCGGGGTATGCCGAGCTGGTCAGCCAGGACCTCGACCCGACCGAGCACGCCCAGGCCCGCACCGACCTCGCGGTGGTCGCCTCGGAGGCCCGCCGCCTGGCCAACCTCGCGACCGGTATTCAACGCCTGGCCGCCTCTGACGGGTCGGAGCCGCCGCCCGCGGACGACGATGTCCAGCCGGGCGCCTCGCTCGGCTCGATCGTCACGCGCGTCAGCGGTCTGATCGCGCGCCAGGCCGAACCCGGCGGCACGACGTTCGACGTGACTGTCGCCGAGGGCACGCCGCGCACGGCCGGCCGGCCCGAATCGCTCACCCAGGTGGTTTTCAACCTGCTCGTCAACGCGACCGTCCACGCGAAGGGCAGCCACGTGACCGTGACGGTCGGGCCGGAAAGCGGGACGGCGTCCGATGCCGGGGGGACGCCCGATGCCGAAGGGTCACCTGACGGAGGTGGGTCGCCGGATGGCGGGGCGGAGCCGGTGGGCGTGGCCGATGACGCGGGAAACACCGCACCGGGACGGTGGGTGGCGCTCCGGGTGGCCGACGACGGGCCCGGGATCGACCCGGCGCTGATCAACCGCGTGTTCGAGCCGCACGTCTCGGGCCGCGAGGGCGGCACGGGCATGGGCCTGGCGATCGTCAAACGGATCGTCGAGGAGAG
>JAISIU010000047.1 GCA_031261885.1 Bifidobacteriaceae bacterium | reverse complement strand
CATGCCGCGCGCCTGGATCATGGGCCCGGCCACGACCTGGCCCTCCGTGACGTCGACGGCCGCGAACGCCGAGACGAAGCCCTCGTCGCCGAGGATGCGGCGGTCCTTGAGCTCCGCCTCCGTGATCTCGCCCACCGAGGAGCCGTCCACGTAGACGTACCCGCACGGCACCGCGCCGACCACCTGGGCGACGCCGTCGGCCAGGTCGACGACGAAACCGTCCTCCGTCAGCACGACGTTCTCCGGCGGCACGCCCGTCTTGACGGCCAGCGCCCCATTGGCGACCAGGTGCCGAGCCTCGCCGTGGACCGGCATGACGTTCTTCGGCTGCACGACGTTGTAGGCGAACAGCAGCTCGCCCTGGGCGGCGTGGCCCGAGACGTGGACCGCCGCGTTGCCCTTGTGCACCACCTTCGCGCCGAGCCGGGTCAGGCCGTTGATGACGCGGTAGACCGAGTTCTCGTTGCCCGGGATCAGCGAACTCGCGAGGATCACCGTGTCCGAGGGGCCGACGATGATCTTGTGGTCGCCGTTCGCGATGCGGGACAGCGCGCTCATCGGCTCGCCCTGGGAACCCGTCGAGATGAACACGACCTGGTTGCGCGGCATCTGGTCCGCGGTCTTCAGGTCGACGATGACGCCGCCCGGGTCGGTCAGGAAGCCGAGATCCTGGGCGATCGTCATGTTGCGGATCATGGACCGGCCCGCGAAGGCCACCTTGCGGCCGTGTGCGGCCGCGGCGTCGAGCACCTGTTGGACGCGGTGGACGTGCGAGGAGAAACAGGCCACGACCACGAGCCCGGGGGCGCCGGCGATCACCTGGTCGATGACGGGGCCGATGCCGCGCTCCGGGCCGATGAAGCCCGGCACCTCGGCGTTCGTGGAGTCCACCATCATGAGGTCCACGCCACGCTCACCGATCCGGGCGAAGGACCGGAGGTCCGTGATGCGGCCGTCGAGCGGCAGCTGGTCCATCTTGAAATCGCCCGTGTGCAGCACGGTCCCGGCCTCGCACGTGATCGCGACCGCGAGCGCGTCCGGGATCGAGTGGGTCACGGACATGAACTCCACGCGGAACGGGCCGAGCTGTTCGACCTGCCCCTCCTTGACGGTCAGCGTGTACGGCGCGATGTGGTGCTCGCCGAGCTTGGCCTCCGTGAACGCGAGCGTCAACGCGGAACCGAGCAGCGGGATGTCCGGCTTGAGGCGCAACAGGTAGGGGACGGCGCCAATGTGGTCCTCGTGACCATGGGTCAGGACCAGGCCCACCACGTCGTCGAGGCGGTCCTCGATGGGGCTGAAGTCCGGCAGGATCAGGTCGACACCCGGCTGGGTCTCCTCCGGGAACAGCACACCGCAGTCGACGAGCAGGATCTGGCCGTTCAGCTCGAAGGCCGTCATGTTGCGGCCGATCTCGCCGATGCCGCCCAGCGGCGTGATGCGCAGGGTGTGCGGCGCGAGCGGCGGCGGCGCGGGCAACGCCGGATGGCCGTGGACCGGATGGTCCTGGCCGTTATTCGGCTGGGTCTTGGCCCCAGCGCCCCTGGTTTGGCCCTTGGTTTGGGTCTGTGTCTGGCCGGCGGCCGCTTTGGCCCTTCCGGACCCTTGTTTGGCTCGCTTGGTTTGGGCCACTAAAACTTCTCCTCTTATAACTCTCTTTCACCATCATCGCGCCATCCGGGATGCGGCCGTCCAGGCGCCGGGCGCATCGCGCCGGGCCGCCGTCACCCCGGATAGAGGCTAAGAGGGTCAGCGCCGGGCGAGCAGCCCGGCCCCCTCCATGGCCTCCCGCATTCGCCCGGCCTCCATCTCGGTGGCGGGGAACACTGGCAGCCGGGTGGTGCGGCCCGGCAGAAGTCCTTGGATTTGCAGAGCGGCCTTGGCCATGGCCGCGCCCTGGCCGCCGCCCATCATGGCGTCCACGACGGGCAGCAGGTGCGCCATGATGGCGCGGGCCCGGGGCAGGTCGCCGGAGTCGATCGCGCCGCTCATCGCGGCCCAGGCCTCGCCGGCCACGTGGCCCACCGTCGAGATGATGCCGGCCGCGCCCTGCGCGAGGAACGCGAGGTTCAGCTTGTCGTCGCCGCAGTACCAGGCCAGGCCCGTGCGGGCCATGAGCTCGAAGCCGCGGCCGACGTCACCCGTGGCGTCCTTCACGGCGATGATCTGCGGATGCTCCGCGAGCCGCTGATAGGTGCGCGGCTCGATCTTCACGCCCGTGCGGCCCGGGATGTCGTAAATGATGATCGGCAGTTCCGTCGCGTCCGCGACGCGCAGGAAGTGCTGGACGATGCCGTCCTGGCTCGGCTTGGAATAGTACGGCGCGACCACGAGCAGCCCCGAGGCGCCGACGCTGGCGGCCTCGCGGGCCAGGTGCACCGAATGGGCCGTGTTGTTGGTCCCGACGCCCGCTACCACATAGGCGCGCCCGGCCACGGCCTCGATGACGGTCCGGAGCAGTTCGATCTTCTCGGCGTCCGACGTGGTGGGCGATTCGCCCGTGGTGCCGGAGATGATCAGCCCGTTGTTGCCATGGTCCACGAGGTAGGCGGCCAACCGCGCCGCGCTGGGCAGATCAAGGGCGCCGTCTTCCGTGAACGGCGTCACCATCGCGGTCAGGATGGCGCCGAACGGCCGGGCCGGCAGGGAGCTCGGAAGGTTCGTCATGCCGATAAACCTACCGCTGCCAGCAT
>JAISIU010000285.1 GCA_031261885.1 Bifidobacteriaceae bacterium | reverse complement strand
GGGCCGCCTTCTGCAAGGCCGCCTGTCGCTGTTCCGGAGTCAGGGGTGGCAAAGTCACAAGGTCACCTCGTAATACTTGTGTGATTTGGACGGAATTAAACTATTCCCTTTTCACCGCGAGGCGCAATCATTCGGCCGAAAAACGATTGCGGCGTGTCGGGACGCCAGACCGTGAACACGTCCACCGCGACTCGTTTCAACGAGACACGCGAAGCCCACTGGCTCGCTCAGCGGCCCAGCTCGCGGTGCAGCTGGACCGCGACCTCGCCCGCCTTGCGGGCCAGCGCCGCCGGGTCCGGACCGGCCCCGAGAATCTGCCGCGACGAGGCCACGAGCACGTGCCCCACGGCACTGCCGAACACGCGCGCCACGTCCTCCGGGCCCGCGCCCTGGGCGCCGTAGCCCGGCGCCAGGAACGCGCCGTTGACGGCCTCCAGGTCGACCCCGGCCTCGCGCGCGCCGTCGCCGATGGTCGCCCCGACCACGAGGCCCACGCTGCCCATCGGCCGTTGGCCCGCGTTGGCCCGGGCGGCGGCGGCCGCGATGTCTGCCGCCACGCTGAGGCCGTCCGGCCGCACGGCGTGTTGTGTCGGCACGCCCTCGGGGTTCGAGGTCAGGGCCAGCACGAACAGGCCGCGGCCCGTGGCCCGGGCCCCCTCGCGCGCCGGAGCCCGGGAGCCGAAGCCGAGGTAGGGCGCCACCGTGATCGCGTCCGCGGCCAGCGGCGCGCCATCCGCGAGGTACGCCTGGGCGTACCCGCCCATCGTCGAGCCGATGTCCCCGCGTTTGACGTCGAGGATCGTCAGCAGCCCGGCCGCGCGGGCGGCCGCCAACGTTTCCTCCAGGACGCCGATGCCGGCCGCGCCGTGGCGCTCGAAGAAGGCCGATTGCGGTTTGACGGCCGCCACGCGCCCGGCCACCGCCTCGACCGTCGTCAGCGCGAAGGCGCGCAGGCCCTCCGCGGTGTCCGGCAGGCCCCAGGCGTCGAGCAGGCCGGCGTGCGGGTCGATGCCGACGCACAGCGGGCCGGCCTGGTCCATGGCCTGGGCCAGCCGGGCGCCGAACGGCGCCCGGGCCCCGGTGCTCGCGCTCTCCGGCATCAGGCGACCCCCGCTTTCTTCTCCTCGCTGGCCACGGCCTCGTGGATCCGCTGTGCCAGCTCCTGCAACGTCGTGACGCGGTAGCCGCCGCGCCGGGCCTCGATCGCCTGGACCGCAGCGTCGAACTGTTGGATCGTCGTCACGATCGACGTGTTCGAGCTTGTCGCCGCGGCCCGGATCTCGTAACCGTCGGCCCTCGACCCGGAGCCGAACGGCGTGTTCACGACCATCGCGATCTTGTGGTCGTTGATGAGGTCGACGATGGTCGGCTCGCCGGCCGGCCCGCGGCCGTCCGAGTACTTGCGGACCACGCCGCACGGGATGCCGCCGCGCCTGAGCACGGACGCCGTGCCGGCCGTCGCGACGATCTGGAGGCCGAGCTCAATCAGGCGTTTGGCCGGCAGCGTGATGGCCCGCTTGTCGCGGTCCGCGACCGAGACGAACACCGTGCCCGTGTCCGGCAGGCCGCCCTCGTAGGCCGCGTCCTGGGATTTGGCGAACGCCGTCGGGAAGTCCGCGTCGAGGCCCATGACCTCGCCCGTCGAACGCATCTCCGGTCCGAGGATCGCGTCGACGACGTTGCCGTCCTTCGTGAGGAACCGCTTGAACGGCAGCACGGCCTCCTTGACCGCCAGGTAGCCGGCGGCCGCCGTGCCATCCAGGTCCCCGGCGGGCCGGTTGACGCCGCCGGAGCCGACGCCGCCGGCGTCGAAGGCCGGCAGCACGCCGGCCTCCCTGAGCTCGCGGATCGACATGCCGCTCATGAGCAGGGCCGCGGCCTTGGCCAGCGGCACGCCCGTGGCCTTCGACACGAACGGCACCGTGCGCGACGCCCTCGGGTTGGCCTCGATCACGTACAGCGTGTCGGCCACGAGCGCGTACTGGATGTTGACGAGCCCGCGCACGCCCACGCCCTTCGCGATCGCCTCGGTCGACTCGCGGATGTGCGCGATCACGGCCGTCGACAGCGTGACGGGCGGCAGCACGCAGGCCGAGTCGCCCGAGTGGATGCCGGCCTCCTCGATGTGCTCCATGACGCCGCCGAGGAACAGCTCCGTGCCGTCGTAGAGGGCGTCGGTGTCGATCTCGATCGCGTCGTCGAGGAACCGGTCGATCAGGATCGGGGCCGTGGCGTGCGGCGCGGCCGTGGCCGGCAGCGCCCGCCCGACGTACTCGTCGAGCTGGTCCTGGTCGAACACGATCTGCATGCCGCGCCCGCCCAGCACATAGCTGGGGCGCACGAGCACCGGGTAGCCGATCCGCTCCGCCACCTCGCGCGCCTCGGTGCGGGACGTGGCCGTGCCGTACTCGGGGGCGGGCAGGTGGGCCTCGGCCAGCACGCGGCCGAACACGCCGCGGTCCTCGGCCGCGTCGATCGCCTCGGGCGGCGTGCCCCAGATCGGCACGCCCGCGTCCTGGAGCGACTGGGCCAGCGACAGCGGCGTCTGGCCGCCCAGCTGGACGATGACGCCGGCCACGGGCCCGGCCTGGGCCTCGGCGTCGTAGATCTCCATGACGTCCTCGAACGTCAGCGGCTCGAAGTACAGGCGGTCGGAGATGTCGTAGTCGGTCGAGACGGTCTCGGGGTTGCAGTTGACCATGATCGTGTCGTAGTCGGCGTGCAGCGCGAGCGCGGCGTGGACGCACGAGTAGTCGAACTCAATGCCCTGGCCGATCCGGTTGGGGCCCGAGCCGAGGATCATGACGGCGGGCCGCTGCCTGGGCTCCACCTCGGTCTCCTCGTCGTAGGAGGAGTACATGTACGGCGTCTGGGCCTGGAACTCGCCGGCGCACGTGTCGACCATCTTGTAGACGGGCCGCAGCCCGAACGCGTGCCGCACCTCGCGCACGGTCCCGGCGGAGATGCGGCGCAGCTCGCCGACCTGGGCGTCCGAGAGCCCGGAGCGTTTCGCGGCCAACAGCTCGGCGCGGCCCAGCGCGGGAGCCGTCCTGACCTGTTCGGCCACCTCGTTGACCTGGAGGATCTGGTCGAGGAACCACGGGTCGATGCCCGTGGCCCGGTAGACCTCCTCGATCGACGTCCCGCCGTCCGGCACGGCCCTGAGCGCCTGCTGGACGCCGACGATCCGCCCGGCCGTCGGCACCGCGATCTCGCCGAGCAGGTCCCGGAGCACCTCCCCGGAGGGGACCGGCCCGCGCCAGTGGAAGCCCTGGTCGCCCTTGTCGAGGCTGCGCAGCGCCTTGCCGAGCGCCTCCGTGAAGTTGCGGCCGATCGCCATGGCCTCGCCGACCGATTTCATGGTCGTCGTCAGGGTCGGGTCCGCGCCCGGGAACTTCTCGAACGCGAACCTGGGCACCTTCACGACCACGTAGTCGATGGTCGGTTCGAACGAGGCGGGCGTGGAGCCCGTGATGTCGTTCGGGATCTCGTCGAGCGTGTAGCCGAGGGCCAGCCGGGCCGCGATCTTCGCGATCGGGAAGCCCGTGGCCTTCGAGGCCAGCGCCGAGGACCGGGAGACGCGCGGGTTCATCTCGATGACGACGATGCGCCCGTCCACCGGGTTGACGGCGAACTGGATGTTGCAGCCGCCCGTCTCGACCCCGACCGCGCGGATCACGGCGATGCCGATGTCGCGCAGCCGCTGGTACTCGCGGTCCGTCAGCGTCAGGGCCGGCGCCACCGTGATGGAGTCGCCCGTGTGGACGCCCACCGGGTCGACGTTCTCGATCGGGCAGACCACGACGACGTTGTCGGCGCGGTCGCGCATGATCTCGAGCTCGAATTCCTTCCAGCCGAGCAGCGATTCCTCGATCAGCACCTCGGTGGTCGGCGAATAGGCGAGGCCGGCGCCCGCGATGCGCCGGAGGTCGGCCTCGTCGTAGGCGATGCCGGAGCCGAGGCCGCCCATCGTGAAGCTCGGCCTGACGACGACCGGGTAGCCGAACTCGCTGGTCGCCGCCAGGCAGTCTTCGATCGAGTGGGAGATCCGGGAGCGGGCCACCTCGGCGCCGCAGCTGACGACGACCTCCTTGAACTGTTCGCGGTTCTCGCCCTTCTGGATCGCGTCGAGGCTCGCGCCGATCAGCTGGACGCCGTACCTGTCGAGGACGCCGGCCTCGCCGAGCGCCACGGCCGCGTTCAGCGCCGTCTGCCCGCCGAGCGTCGCGAGCAGCGCGTCCGGCCGCTCCCGCGCGATGATCTGTTCGAGCACCTCGGTGGTGATCGGTTCGACGTAGGTGGCGTCCGCGAACTCGGGGTCGGTCATGATCGTGGCCGGGTTCGAGTTCACGAGGATGACGCGCAGGCCCTCGGCCTTCAGGACGCGGCAGGCTTGCGTGCCCGAGTAATCGAACTCGCAGGCCTGGCCGATGACGATCGGGCCGGACCCGATCACGAGGACCGATGAGATATCGCTGCGGCGCGGCATGGGCAGGTGTTCGCTTTCAGTTGGGTGGTGGGTTGCTTAACGGAGTGGATGGACGATGCCGGGCCCCGCCCGGGCGGGGAAGCGCCCGATGGCGGCCCTCGCCGCCTA
>JAISIU010000282.1 GCA_031261885.1 Bifidobacteriaceae bacterium | reverse complement strand
GGAGCCAACTTCGTATACCTACGAGAACTACCGGGAGATCGCGAAACAATTGCAGAAGCGACCTGCTAATTTTGATTTGCTTCCGGGAGAGAATCGTTGGAGGAAATTTGTGAAGTGGTGGCGGACGCTGAAGACTACAAGGCTGTTGAATTGGTTTATGCAGTGGTTGGCGCAATTTAGTGGTGGTCTTGCGTCGATGCGTCAGCTGTGGGAGACGACGACCGGAGTGCATCGACCAGAGGTCGTCATATCGTTGGCCGACGCGGCGCGGACGGATTCGATCCATTACACGATATACGGACCGGATAACTGCTACTTGGTGGGGCACTCGTTCCTGGAGGACGCTTCACACATCGCCGACGACACGGCGTGGCCGAGGGGCGACAATAACATGCGGAAGCGGCGGCCGGAGAGTTCCGAGGTGCTGCCGTGGGTCATGGACCGGTCGCGGCATGGACAGAACTTCGCGCACCTGTACTTGCGTGACGCGGCGGCGTGGGCGAACTCGTTCTACTCCGCCCAATTCATGGAAGTCCCGCCGGCACAGACCAGCACGGTCGGGGTGCTCGCGGCCGTGCAGGCGTTGACGGTCTGCTCGCTCGCGCTGTATCGGCTGTTCGGGAACCAGGTGTCCTTGAGCGGTGGGCTGATCACGCTGCTGCCGTCCCTCGCGTACCTGATTTCGACGTTGTCGGACCGGCGGCGAAGACTGGCGGTGAGCCTGGCGCCGAGAGCGCTGTCGTTCTTCTTGGTGATGTTCGGACTGTCCGCGGCCGGATTGACGATGTGGGACTCGGGCCCGTTAGCGACGGAGGTACCGGGCGTGTGGCTGATCGCGGCGGGCGGCTCTCTCGTACTGGGAATCGCGGCGGCCACTGGGTGGTGGACGCATGCGCGCATGTGGGCGCGGCTCAGCCTGAGGCACCGTGAGCCCGACCGGTATGCCGAGATCATCACGGTCTACCGGGATCTGCGGCGGGAGTGGAAGAAGCAGGACGTGATCAGGAGGTACGAAGCGGGGGGGTGAGCATTTGTCGGCCGGAACGGATCCGTTCCGAGTCGGACGGGATCTACCAGGTACGAAGCGGGGCTGAAGATGGAGCGTCTGCCGAAGGCGGGCAGCGAGGCATCGCCGAGCGACGCGGGCGCGGGAGCCTCAGGGGCCGAGAAGAAGGGGGATGCCGAATGACGGTGTTCAAGCGGTTGACGGAGACCGCAGTGCGCGGGGCGTTCGCGATTGGGCCGCGGGAGCGGTTCGTCGTGTACCACGACCCGTTCGAGCAGGAGTTCCGCGAAGGCATGGAGGACTGGTTCGGCCGGGGAAACGGCAAGGACGCGAGTAACGGCAGTGAAACGGGGTCGTGCGACGAGGGCAGGGGATCCGGGCGTGGTGAGGAGACGAACGAAGGGTCACTGAACGCGGGGATGGACGGATTGACGAACCTGGGCCCTCAACCGTGAGAGGGCGCACCGGCATCGGGCGCCCTCTCACGGTCGGCCAGATCGTACAAGAGCCGGGTACGGCCCGTGTCAGCGGGTGGCGTCGATAGCTGTGGCGTCCGAGCGGGCCCGCATCGCGACCTCGTGGGCGGCGGCGCGGTCGAACGGTCGGTAGCTCGTGTGCAGCAGCTTGTGCGACAGCTCGGAGTTCGGCTCGCCGTAGAACTTGTCGTAGAGCCGCAGGATGTCGGGGTTCTCCTGGCTCTTGCGGTAGGTCGACGTCTGGTCGATGTTGACGAGCACCTTCTGCCGCTCCGCGAGCTCGTCGACACGCTCGGGCGCCGGGTTGCCGGCCCCCGAGATGCAACCGCCCGGGCAGGCCATGATCTCGACGAGGTCGTAGCCCACGTCCTCGCCGGCCACCACGCGCTTGATCAGCGGTTCCGCGTTGCCGAGGCCGGAGATCACCGCGACACGGATGTCGCGGCCCGGGGCCTCGACGGTGGTTTGCTTGAAGCCCTCGAAGCCGCGCAGGTCCGTGAAGTCGAGGTGCTCGGTCAGCGGCTCACCCGTCAGCTTCTCGACGGCCATGCGCAGCGCCGCCTCGGCCACGCCGCCGGACGCGCCGAAGATCACGCCCGCGCCCGAAACCCGCGAATACGGCTCGTCGAACTCGCCGGGCTCCACCGTGCGCGGGTCGATCCGGGCCATGTCGAGCATCTCCAGGAACTCCGACGTCGTGATCACGGCGTCGACGTCCGGATAGCCGTCGGTGTTCATCTCGGGCCGGCACGCCTCGTACTTCTTGGCCAGGCACGGCACGATCGACACGACGTAGAGGTCGTCGAGCGAGACGTTATAGAGCTTCGCGAAGTGGTTCTTCACGGTGGCGCCCATCATCTGCTGCGGCGACTTGCACGTGGACAGGTGCGGGATCAGTTCGGGATAGCGGCGCTCCACGAAGTTGACCCAGCCCGGGCAGCAGGACGTGAACTGCGGCATGACGCCGCCCGTGTCGAGCCGGTTCAGGAACTCGGTGGCCTCCTCCATGATCGTGAGGTCCGCCGAGAACGAGAAGTCGAACGCCTTGTCGAAACCGATCTGGTGCATGAGGCCGGCCAGGAAGCCGGAGGCCTCGGAGAACGGCACGCCGAACTTGTCGGCGATGACGCTGCGCGGCGCCGGCGCGACGAACCCGACCACGAGCTTCGAGGGATCGTGGATGGCCCGGAACACGCCGGGCCGTTCGCGCAGGTACTCGAGTGCGCCGCACGGGCAGGCCGTGACGCACTGGCCGCAGGACACGCAATCGGTCTCCGCCAGCGCCTCGCCGTTCCACGTCGAGACCGTCATGTGGCCGTGCGCGAACTGGTAGGCCAGCACGCCGACGCCCTCGATCTCGGAGCAGGCCGCGATGCACTTGCCGCACGAGATGCACTTGTTGTGGTCGCGGATGATGAACGGGTGCGTCCGGTCCACCGTGAGCCGCGGCCTGGAGTGCAGCGGCGGCTCGTAGCCGATGCCGTGGGCCGTGGCCTCGTGACGCAGCTCGCAGTACGAACGGGCGCGGCAGCCACAGCGCAGGCAGCGGGAGGCCTCCTGCCGGGCCGTGGCCTCGTCGAGGCCGAGCGCCACCTCGTTGAAGTCGCCCTTGCGGGACTTCGCCTCCAGCTCCGGCATCTCGGCCCGAGCCACCTTCGGGATCGGCTCGAACTCGTGGCGCGGCAGGTCCTCGAGCGTGCCGCGGGAGCAGTCGTACTGTTCCCGCGACGGCGTCACGGAACCGGTCGCCAGGTACTCGTCGATCGCCGCCGCGGCGCGGCCGCCGGCGGCCACGGCCTGGATCACGGTGGCGGGGCCGGTGACGCAGTCGCCGCCCGCGAAGATGCCCTCGATCGACGTCTGCATCGTGGCGCCGTCGATCTGGACGTCGCCCCACTTCGCGAGCGTGATCGGGAGGTCGTTGTACACCCACTGGGTGTTGGTCGACTGCCCGATGGCGCCGATGACCGTGTCCGCCGGGATCCGGAACTCCGAACCCTCGATCGGAATGGGCCGCCGCCGCCCCGAACGGTCCGGTTCGCCGAGCCGCATCTTCAGGCAGACCAGCTGCTTGCGGCCCGATTCGTCGAGTTCGATGTGGCTCGGCGCGGTCAGGAACACCATCTCGACGCCCTCGGCGATCGCGTCGCGCACCTCCTCGGGCGCGGCCGGCATCTCGGCCTGGGTGCGGCGGTAGATCAGCGAGACGTGCTTGGCGCCCTTCCGGACGGCGGTGCGAACACAGTCGATGGCGGTGTTGCCGCCGCCCACGACGGCCACCTCGTCGCCGAGGTCGAGCCGGGCGCCCTTGATGACGTTCTCGAGGAAGTCGATGCCGAGCATGACGCCCGGCAGGGTGTCGCCGTCGATCGCGAGCGGCGACGCCTGCCACGAACCGAAGGCGAGGTAGACGGCGTCGTACTCCCGGTGCAGGTCCTCCAGGTGAAGGTGCACGCCCAGCGTGCGGCCCGTCTTGATATGGACGCCGAGCGCGGTGATCGTCCCGATCTCGCGGTCCAGCGTGGCCTTGGGCAGTCGGTACTCGGGGATGCCGTAGCGCATCATGCCGCCGGGCTTGGACTGTTTCTCGAAGACCGTGATGTCGTGGCCGGCCTGCGCCAGGTAATAGGCGGCGGCCAGGCCGGAGGGCCCGGCCCCGATCACGGCGACGCGCTTGCCGGTGGGCGGCTTGACCGCGGGATGCCACGGCTCGTCGCGGCTCATGTCCCAGTCCGCCGCGAACCGCTTCACGGCGTTGATCGCGACGGGCGCCTCGACCAGGTTGCGGCGGCACTGCGCCTCGCACGGGTGCGGGCAGACGCGGCCGCAGACCGACGGGAACGGGTTGGAATCCTTGATGACGCGGATCGCGGCCTCGAAGTTGCCGTAGTCGACGTTCGCCAGGGAGCGCTGGATGTCGATGTGGGCCGGGCAGGTCTGCTGGCAGGGCGGTTCGCAGTCCGCGTTGTGGTCGGTCAGCAGCTGTTCGAGCCGGAGCTTGCGGTAGGAGTCCAGCGATGCGGAGTGGGTCGTGATGACCATGCCCTCGGCGATCGGCGTGATGCACGCCTTGGTGCTGCGCCGCTCGGTGCCGACCTCGACGACGCACAGGCCGCAGTTGCCGTTCGAGCGTTCGAGCCGGATGTCGTTGCACAGCGAGGGGATGTGGATGCCGGCCTGCTTCAGCGATTGGAGGATCGTGAGCCCGGCCGGGACGTCCATCTCCTTGCCGTCAACGGTCACGTGGACCAGGGGTAAGCGGTCAGTGTCGATCATGGCTGGTGGTCTCCTCCAGAGCTCTGGCTCCAGTGACGGGCTTGATGGGAAAACGCCACCATCCTAAATCGTGCGGCTCGGGCCGATGTGGGGACTAGGGCCCCCCAGGGCCGCCGCGAGGTCCCCCTTGGCCTCGGCCGCCTCGTCGCGCGCCACGAGGCGGCGCAGGCGTTCGCGCACTTCAATGGCCGCGCGTGTCGTGTGGAAACCGCCGGTCCAGCGGTCGCCCAGCGCCTGGTCGATGACGTTGCCGTCGCGGTCGGCGCGCACGTGCCACTCGACGAGTTCGGGATGGGACAGGTGGGCGTGCGCGAACTCCCAGATGCCGAAGAAGGCGCGGCGGTACTCGGCGCGGTCCGTCACCTCGAAGGCGTGCAGGAACCCGACCAGCGCCTCGGCGTTGGTCCAGAAGATCTTGTCCGTGTCGAAGGCGGGGCCGTTCAACGGCCCGCGCGCGTAGAGCCCGCCCAGTTGCGTGTCATAGCCCCAGGTGAGCGCGTGGGCGGCGACGCGGTTGACGATGGCGGCGTGGTCCCGCCAGACGCCCCAGCGGGCCTGCGTGCCCCACGGCGCGGCGCCGGCCGGGCCGGGCGTGGCCCCGAGCAGCACGCCCTCGGCCTGCCCGAGCTGCCACGTCGCCTCAAGCGCGAGCCCGTAGGTCGTGGTCGGCCACGGCGGCGGCGGTCCCGGCGTGCCGGGCGCGCCCTCCCAGAGCCGGTCCAGCGGGATGGGCGGCAGTGGCGTGAAGTCGGCCGCGAACTGGTCGCCGATGGCACCCGTCGCCGGGTCGATCATGCGGTCGACGATGACGTCCCTCACCTGGGCGAGCCGGTCACGGTGGCGCTTCTCGCCCGTGAGGGAGGCCAGCACGGTGAGCGCCTCCAGGACGTGCGTGTGCGTGGCGAGGGTCTTGCGGCGGGCGGCCTCGGTGGCGGCGGGCCGCCAGTCACGGGTCGAGGTCTCGCGGTAGCCCAGGCGATCGGAGTCCCAGGCCGGCTCCATCGCGTCGAACGTCTCGCCGGCCAGACGCAGGGCGGCCTCGTCGTGGTAGACGGCCGCGAAGGTGGCGAGCGCGTAGATCGCGGTGGCCTGGGCGCAGGTCGCCTTGTCGCGGTCGAGGGGTCGGCCGGGCGGCGACGCGGGCCCCTGCCCGGGTTCGGCGGACCAGTACCAGCCGCCGTCCTCGGCGTCGAGGAACGTTTCAACCAGGTAGTCGACGCCGTGGCGGGCGAGGCGGTCGAACAGGGCGTCGTCCGTGGCCGCCCTCAGCGCGGAGCAGGTCCAGACGCTGCGCGCCTGCGAGATCAGGGTCTTGACGGGTTCCGGCAGGGGGCGGCCGCCGCCCGAGAAGGTCGTGAGGAACCCGCCGCGCGGGTCCTCCATGCGCTCGCGCGCGAAACGCCCGAGCGCCTCGACCTCCAGGCTCGTGTACTGGAACGCCGTCTCCGGGTCATGGGCGGCCGCCTTCGACACAGTGCCGATAACCTCCATGGGCGCCGGCCGCGACGGTGTGGTGTCTGGGGCGGCCTTCGCAAGTGAAGGCCGGCGCCTTGTCCTCTCATTATGGGCCGTGGTGGCTTCCCTTCGCCACAGAACCTTCACGCACCTTTGGCGTCATATCCGCGATCGGTTCCGTTTCCCCCGGTATGCTCATGGACGGTTCCCACGTCAGGCCGCTCATTGCCGGGCCTCAGCTCGGGGACCCCGGGGGAGCCGGTCAGGGGGCTTTCCCGCCGCACCGGCACACCCACCCAAGGAGCGTGAATGCCCGGACGTCATCGGACCGCCATCGGCCACCACATCGGCCGCCACCGTCAGAAGGTGCGGCATTTCACGGTGCTGAGGCGGG